>CAILVY010000281.1 GCA_903837785.1 Candidatus Hydrogenedentota bacterium | reverse complement strand
GTGATTGGCATCATCGCCATTCTTGCGGCCATTCTGCTGCCCGCGCTGGCGCGCGCCCGGGAGTCGGCGCGGCAGTCGGCCTGCGCGAACAACCTCAAACAACTCGGGCTGTCGCTCCGGATGTACGCCAACGAACACAGCGGCGATTTCCCGCTGCGCTTTGTCCCCTTCCATCGCGAATACACCCCGGATCGGGGCTGCTGGAGTTTCTTCGATCCCACGACGATGTATCCGGAATATCTGAATGATCACCGGGTGACGTTGTGCCCTTCGGATTCTGAGGCGGACCGCTGGATGGACCGCGAGTCGTTCTACTTCTCAGTGGACCCGACCTGGAATGACGATCCGGCCAACAACAACGTGAAGGGCAAGTCCAATTACTACGCCATCAGCGACTTCTCGTATGTGTATTGGGGCTACGTGGTCGAGCCGCGCTATGTGGACACGAAGGAACGCATGCATGCCATGGGCACCCTGCTCGACAATGAGCCGTGCGAGAACTGCATCACGTATGCCTCCCGCTACGACGATCATACGCTCGTTCTGCCGGACAGCGGCGAGGAAATCAACGTCTATCGCTTCCGCGATGGCGTCGAGCGCTTTCTGATCACGGACATCAACAATCCCGCGCAAAGCAGCCGTGCGCAATCCGATGCGGCCGTTATGTGGGATACGGTCCGCACGGAAGATGGCGCGCCCGTCCGGCTCAACTGCAATCATCTTCCGCTGGCCGCAAACGTGCTCTTCATGGACGGGCACGTGGAATGGGGGCGCTATCCGCAACCCGCCGGATCCCGGTTTTGGATGCTCACGGAACCCGCAGCCACGGAAGGGCTCTATAACTTCCCGTGATGGCCTCGGCCGGAGGCTCAGCCGTTCGGCGCCTCGGGGGCGGGAGCTTCCCAACCGCCGCCCAGCGCCTTATATAAGCTGACAAGATTCGTGACGATGGCCGCTTTGCTCCGGGCCTGCTGTTCCTCGACAGTGAGCATGGAACGCTCGGCGTCGAGCACATTGAGGAAGCCAACGAGCCCCTGTGTGTACAACTCGTTGGCGATGCCCAGGGCGCGGCGGCTGGCGGCAGCGGCTTCGTTCAGCGAGCCGAGCCGGATCTGTTCCGTGGCGTAGGCGATGAGGGCGGTTTCCACGTCGCCCAGGGCGGCCATGACGGCCTTCTTATAGGCGATGCGGGCCTGTTCCTGGCGGGCGTTCTTGGCCTCGATGTTGGCCAGCACGCGTCCGCCCTGGAGGAGGTTCCAGCGGATTTCGGGGCCGATGGACCAGATGCGGTTCGCGCCCAGTTTCAGCCCGTCGAACGTGTTGCTCTGTCCGCCGAAAGACCCCGTCAACGAGAACTTGGGGAGGAGTTCGGCCTTGGCCGCGCCGATGCGCGCAGTGGCCGCGGCCAATTGCCATTCGGCGCGCCGAACGTCGGGCCGCCGGCGAAGGAGTTCCGAGGGCAGCCCCATGGGAACCGCGGGGGCGGCGCCGGGCAGCGGAAGCGCCGGCAACAGTTCTTCCCGCAAGGCATCCGGTTCCTGCCCAATCAGGAGGCTCAGGCGGTGGATAGCGGATTCCACCCCGGCTTCCAGGCTCGGCAATGCCGCCTGGGTTTCCGCGAGCAAAGACTGGGCCGTCTTGACGTCCAGTTCACTCGTGAGTCCAGCGTCGAAACGGGCTTGGGCCAGTTCGACGGCCCGTTGCTGAATTCGGATGTTGCCGTTCGTTATGTCGATGACATGTTGCGCAGTGCGCAGTTCGAAGTAGTCCCGGGCGAGTTCCGCCGTCAGTGAAACCAGCAGATCCCGGCGGTTTTCCTCCTCGGCCTGCACGTCCGCCTTTGATGCCTGCGCTTCGCGGCGCACGCCGCCAAAGACGTCCAATTCCCACGTCGCGTCGAAGCCCGCCTGAAAAAGATCGCTCTGCCGTTTGCCCGCGCCGGATGCGCCCTGGCCGGGACTGATCGTCACGGAGGTGCCGCCGCCGCCCGAGAAGTCCGGCATCACCGTCACGGCAGGTCCGGAAGCGCCGGCCGGGTGGGAGGTTCGGGCGATGGACACGCCGTTCTTGGACAGTGTGAGCGACCCGGAACTGCCGTTGCCTGAGGCGCTGGGCGTTTCGCGGCTTTGCATGCGCCGATAAGAACCGAAGGCGCCCAGTTGCGGCCAGAGGCCGGCCGCGCTGATGCGGTAATTCGCCCGGGCCTCGCGGATGCGGGCGGTGGCCATGCGCAGATCGAAGTTGGATTCCAAGGCGCGGGACATGAGCCCGTCCAGCGTGGAATCGCCGAAGGCCTGCCACCACTGGGAGAGTTGCGCGGGCGTTTGCGCGGGGTTCGCCGCAAGATCGTGGCTCCATTTCTCGGGCAGTGTCATGCCCGGCCGCTTGTAGTTCGGCCCGAGCAGGCAGCCGGGCAGTACGCCGGCAATCATCACTGCCACAGCCATTCGGCTTATCGTCACGGCCAGTTTCCTTTTCGTTGGAATTCGGGGCTGCCCTTCCTGACGGTGCTGCTGCATGCTCATGACGTGTGTTCCTCCAGCGTGGGCGCCGCGGACGGCTTCCGCCGGCCGCGCTCGCTGAGCCACTGGATGATGACAAAGAAGAGCGGCACGAAGAAGATGGCGAGGAACGTGGCGGCCAACATGCCGCCCATGACGCTCGCGCCGATGGAATGCCGTCCGGAGGCGCCCGCCCCCGTGCTGAGCACGAGCGGCAGCACGCCCAGGATAAAGGCGAGCGAAGTCATGATAATGGGCCGGAGCCGCAAGCGCGCGGCAATCAGGGCGGACTCGACAATCCCCTTGCCTTCGCCGCGCATCTTGGAGCAGAACTCGACAATCAGGATGGCGTTCTTCGCGGCGAGCCCGACGAGCGTCAGCAGTCCGATCTGGAAGTAGACATCGGCCGCCGCCCCCCGGAGCAGCACGGAGACGATGGCGCCGAAGACGCCGAACGGCACCGCCAAGAGCACCGCGAAGGGCAAGGACCACTTCTCATATTGCGCCGCGAGCACGAGGAAAACCATGACGAGGCCAAAGAGAATGATATAGAGGGACTGATTCCCCGCCTTGATCTCCTGATAGGAGCCCGAACTCCATTCGATGGCATAGCCCGGCGGAAGCGACTTGGCGGCGATTTCCTGGACGCGCCGGATGCACTGGCCGGTGCTCCCGCCCGGCTTGGGCGCGCCCGTAATCTGCACGGAGGGGAAACTGTTGAAGCGGCTAACCACGTTGGGACCGGATTCCATCGAAACATCCACGACGCCGGACAACTCAACCATGTCGCCGGCCGCGTTCCGGACATGGATTCTCCGGATGTCGTCCGGTTCCTGGCGAAACTCGGGATCCGCCTGCAATTGCACGCGGTACACGCGGCCGTAGATGTTGAAATCGTTCACGTAGTAAGAGCCGAGAAAGGCCTGCAGCGTGTTGTAGACCTCGCTGACCGGAACGCCCAGCATCTTGGCGCGCGTCTGATCCAGATGGACGCGGATCTTCGGCTGGCCCACGTTGAGCACGCCGGACACGCCCTGAAACAGGGGATCCTTGTTCAGTTCGGCCACGAAGCCGTTCATCACTTCGGCGAGCTTGTGAATGTCGCTGCTGCCGCGCGATTCGAGCTGCGCCTCGAATCCCGCGCGCAAGCCGAGTCCGAAAATGGGCGGCGGAACGAACGCGAGCACAGTGGCCTCTTTCAGGCCGCCGAAACGGCCGAAGACGCGGCCCACGAGCGAATCCGCCCCATGCTCGGGACCGGGGCGCTCCGACCAGTGCTTCAGATTGACGAACATCGTCGCGCTGCACGGGCTGATGGATCCGGAGAGCATGTCCTGGCCGCACATGGCAACCATGCCTTCGACTTCGGGCTGGCTCAGGATGAAGTCCTCAATCTGTTTGACGACCGCCGTAGTGCGATCCAGCGAGGCGCCCTGCGGCAATTGCGCCACTACAAGGAAGAAGCCCTGATCTTCCTGCGGCACGAAGGCTGTGGGCGCCGTCTTGAAGAGCGAGTACGTCGCCCAGAGCAAAACGCCGAAGACGGCCACGGAAATCACGCCCAGGCGAATCACCCAGCGTGCCGAGAAGGCAAAGAGGTTCGTGAAGGATTTGAAGAGGCTGTCAAACCAGCGGAAGACGAAGATCTTGTTGTGATTCGGCTTGAGCAGGAGCCGGCAGAGCGCCGGGCTCAGCGTGAGTGCGACGAGTCCGGAGATGGCGACTGAGATGGCGATCGTGATGCCGAACTGCCGATACATGACGCCCGTGCTGCCGCCGAGAAAAGCGACCGGCAAGTACACGGACGAAAGCACGAGCACGATGGCGATGATGGGGCCCGTGACTTGTTCCATGGCCTTGATCGTCGCCTCGCGCGGGGCAAGATGTTCCTCGTGCATGATCCGCTCGACGTTCTCCACGACGACGATGGCGTCGTCGACCACGATGCCGATGGCGAGCACGAGCGCAAAGAGCGTCAGCGTGTTGATGGAGAAACCGAGGAGCATGAGCCCCGTGAACGTGCCGATGATGGCGACGGGCACGGCGATCAGGGGAATCAGTGCGGCGCGCCAACTGCCCAGGAAGACGAGCACGACGAGCAGCACAAGGAGAATGGCTTCGGCGAAGGTTTTCGCCACTTCTTCGATGGACACTTTGATAAACTTTGTCGTGTCCACGGGCAGCACGTACTTGACGCCGGGCGGGAGGCTGGGCTTGAGCCCTTCGAGCGCGGCCTGGACGCCGGTCATCGTGCTCAGCGCGTTCGCGCCGGGTTGCAGGATGATGATGATGATCGCGGTGGACTTCCCGCTGAAACGCCCCTCTGTGCCGTAGCCCGAGGCGCCGAGCGTGACAGTGCCCACGTCCTTCAGCTTCACGATCGCGCCGTCGGGCTGGGCGCGCAGGATGATATCTTCGAATTCCCCCGGGGTCTTCAGACGGCCCGGCGCAAGCACGGGAAAAGTGAATTCGAGGCCGTTCGGATTGGGCCGGCCCCCGATTTCGCCCGCGGCGTAAAGGCCGTTCTGCTCGCGAATCGCCTGGGCCACGTCCGTCACGGAGAGCCCCCGGATCGCGAGCCGGTCCGGATTGAGCGAGATGCGCATCGAGTAGTCTTTGTTGCCGAAAACCATCGCCTGGCCGACGCCCGGCACCCGCTTGAGGGTGTCCAGCATGTAGATCGTGGCGTAGTTGCTGAGATAGAGCGCGTCGTGCTCGGGGTTGTCGGATTCGAGGGCGACAATCCCCAGGAAATTGCTCATGCGCTTTTCCACGGAAGTGCCTTGACGCTTCACTTCTTCCGGCAGGCGCGGTTCCGCGCGCTTGAGCCGGTTCTGCACTTCGACCGCGGCGATATCGAGGTTAGTGCCGATCTCGAAGGACAACGTAACGGCGAGGCTGCCGTCGTTGGCGCTCTGCGACTGATAATAGAGCAGATGCTCGATCCCGCTCAGTTCCTGTTCGATCGGCGTGGCCACGCTTTCCATGACGGTTTGCGCGTCCGCCCCCGGATAGGCCGCGCTGATGATGACCGTGGGCGGCGTGATCTGCGGCGAGGATTCGATGGGCAGGAAGAACATCGACGCGAGGCCGCACAGCACGATGACGATCGCGATCACCGAGGCGAAGACGGGCCGGTCTATGAAGAATCGTGAAAACATGATGGCGGTCCTATTTCGCGTTGTGGGCCGGGGACGCCGCGGGGTCCTGGGGCCCGGGCGGCGCTTCCGTGGAGACGGTCATGCCCGGCCGCACTCTAGTCAGGCCCTCGACAATGACGCGTTCGCCCTCCTTGAGGCCGTCCAGGACGATCCAGTCCTTCTCGGCCCACGTGCCCACTTTGACAGGGCGGCGTTCGGCTTTGTTGCCCTCGGCCAGGACATAAACGAAGGCGCCTTGGGGCGATTGCTCGACCGCGCGCTGGGGGATCGTGAGCGTGTTGGGCCGCTGCCAGCCCCGAATGCGGATCTTCACATACTGGCCGGGCTTGAGCGTGTGCTCCGGATTTTCGAAAATGCCGCGGAACTCTATCGTGCCGGTCTGGGTTTTAACAGCCGTGTCCTCAAAATTGATGCGTCCGCGTTTGGGATAGACTGTGCCGTCCGGGAACTTCATTTCGAGATAGGGCTCCTTGAGTCCGTCTTCGAGCAGAATGGTTCCCTTCTGCTCATCGTTTCGCCATGCGAGAAAGTCGGTTTCGCTCACGATGAAACTGGCGTAGAGGGGATCCACCTGCCTCATCGTGGCCAGAAGGCTGTTCTGGCCACTGTCCACGAGGCTGCCGATCTCCTTCTGGGCCTTCCCGATCAGCCCGGTCAACGGGGCCTTCACAATTGTGTAACTCAACTCGAGTTCCGCTTTGGCCAACTGGGCTTTCGCCAGCCGGAGCGTGGCGGCCGCAGTGGCCTCGTCGGCGATCTTCTGATCCAGATCAGTGGCCGCGACCGCGCCCGGATCGCGCACGGCGCGCAGGCGTTTGATTTCCTGCTCGGCCAGCCGCTGCCGGGCTTCGGCCTGTTCCACCTGGGCGGCCGCAATCTCGCGGTCCGCCTTGAAAGAGCGGGGATCGATGCTGAACAGGCGCGTGCCTTCCTCAATCAGCGCGCCCTCCTCAAAATCACGCGTCTCGATGAAGCCCTGAATGCGGGCGCGAATCTCCACGATCTTCGAGGCTTCCGTCATGCCGATGTATTCATAGGCCAGGGGAACCGTCTTCGTCTCCACGGGCGCCAACGTCACCTGCGGCGGCGGCATCGCGCCTGGAGGGCCTTGCGCCCCGGCGAAACAGGACGCCAGCAAGGCCGCCAAGAGGAGAAGGGGAACACGCTGATTGCACATGGGAGCATCTACCTCATTGTTTGCCGCGCACGGGACGGCGCGGGAATTCACTCCGACTCTTCCGCCCGCAGCACTCTGTGAAGATGGCAACTGACTTCGTACCACATGTCCGCGTAGACCGGGCCCAGTTTGTCTATCAACGCGAGCGACGATTGCAGCCCAAGCTGTTCGAGGCGCTGGATGAACGCTTCCTCGCTCGGCGAAATCCGAATCTGGACTTCACGGCGGTCCTCGGGATTCCCTTCCCGGGTCAGAATGCCCAGTTCCACGAGCCGCTCAACCATGGTCGAAACCGCCGGCGCTTTGACCCGCAGCGCGCGCGTCAGGTCCTTGACGGAGGCCGCGCCCAGTTCGCGCACTGTCATGATCATGTGGACCTGGGGCGGGGTCAGCCGCCGGAACGCGTTCTCATCCACTTCTGAGAGCATGCGCTGGATGTGGTACCGGTGCAGCAAATGGCCTGTGGCCTGGATCATCCGGGCCATCTCGCGCTTTTTCTCATCCGCCGGCATGGGCTGTCCTCGATTTGTTCTGTTCATCAAATTATTTGTGCAGCGAATTATATCCGGCACGAAGCATTTATGCAAGAGGTGAAGTGGTGCCGACGGCGTGCGCCGTGCCGGATGGGTCTGCTATGCTTGCCGCCTGCGGTAGGGCACGTGACACAACCATTTGGACTGGGCATGGCAAAATCCACGAAGAAGAGCGCAAAAGAACCGGAACGGCCGGGGGCCGTGATGACAAACCTTATCTTCATAGCGGGCGGGCTCGTGGTGGCGGGCGGGGTGCTCATGGTTATGACCGCCAACCGGCGTCCGCCCGGAACCATGGACTGGCTGTGGTGGGCCGGGATCATCGTGGCGGCGCTCGGGGCGCACGTCTGCTTCTTCAGCGGAATGGCCCGGGAGCAGATCATCGAGTGGCTGAAGAGCGAGGCCTTCGCGCTCACGCTTGCCCTGCTCATCCGCTGGCCCATTGCCGAGCCGTATCGCATCCCGTCGGGCTCGATGGAGCCGACGCTGCACGGCGATGACCGGATTGGCCGGGGCGACCGCGTCTTCGTGAACAAGTGGATTTACGGCGTGCGCTGGCCCTTCATGAACAAGCGTATTTATCACGGCCAGGACCCGCAGCGCTGGGACATCGTGGTCTTCAAGGCGGTCAACGCGGACGCTCCCCACAAGACGCTCGTGAAACGCATCGTCGGCCTGCCGGGCGAGCGCATCCAGATCAAGGACGGCAAAGTGTACGCGGACGGGAAGGCACTCGAATTGCCGCCGTCCATGCCCCCGGTGGAATACACTTCCCCGCCGCCGAACGCCCTCAGCAGCATGCGCTACGGGGTGCGCCCCGAGGACGAATACGCCGTGGTGCCCCGGGCCATTATCTCGTGCTTGGGGACAACAGCGGCAACAGCGCGGACGGCCGGTACTTTGGCTGGCTGCCCAACGAGAACATCGTGGGCCGCGTGGCGAGCATCTGGTGGCCGCCGACGCGCTGGCGCGATTTCACCGGTTTCTCGAAGACGTGGTGGTGGCAGGTCCTCGTGATCACGCTCAGCATGCTGGCCGGAGCCCGGCTTTTCATTGGGCGTTCCTGGGCGCTGTCCCAGGGCGGCATCCACCTCTTCGTCGAGTTCCTCAGCTTCGGCCTGCGCCTGCCCTTCACGCGCTTCTGGCTGATCCAGTGGGCACAGCCCGAGCGCGGCGAACTCGTGCTCTATCGCTGCCGCTCCGAAAATGTGCCTTCCGGGACGATCCTCCTGGGGCGTGTCGCGGGATTGCCCGGCGAGAAAGTCGCCATCGTCAACGGCGCCCTGCACATCGACGATCAACGGCCCGTCGGCCCCGCCGCGCTGACGGACGCAGACTACGCGAGCACGCACGCCGACGCCACATACGGGCGGTCCCGCGCCAAGACGCATTCGCAGGTTCCCGAAGGCTGTTACTTCCTGCTCTCCGATCCCGCCTTCGATCCCGAGGATGACGAGCGCCTCGACAGCCGCATCCTCGGCTGGATTCCCCGCGAAGAACTTCTTGGCCGCGCCGCCGCGATCTGGTGGCCGCTCGGGAAGGCGAAGCGGTTGAAGTAAGAAACTTGGGTTGCGCTGCGCCGCCCCGGTGCCGCGTTTGAAGCGGGAATGATCGGCCGGAAAAGAAAAAACGCCAAGGCAAGATGCTTGCCATGGCGCCACTCAGGGAGGACAGAACTGGGAGAACCGGCGTTGCGAACGCGAACCCGTCGGCCCGTGTCCCGCGAGGTGTTGGGACAAACACCGCGCCTCGGTTATTTCCCGTTTCAACTCTTGGACATCCGTGTCCTTCGCGCCTCGACTTCCTTGTCTCGGCCTGACAATGCAATTATCGGCACGAACGCGGAAACCTTGAGCGCGGCGTGCCGGGAATGGCATGATAACGTCCTACGGCGGCCGGCGCCGGAAAGGAAGGGGAACGCATTTCATGAGGGTGATGGTTCTGGGCGCGGATGGCCAGCTGGGCCGCGACTTGATGCGCGTATTTCGCCGGCACGGCGAGGTCTTTGGCTGTGACGTCCCGACGATCGACGTGGGCGATGCGGCCGCGCTCGCGGAGCTGACGAATCGCGTCGCGCCGGATTTGCTGATCAATGCGGCGGCATTCACGGATGTGGACGGCGCGGAAGATCATCTCGAAGCGGCGTTTCACACAAATGAGGCGGGCGCGCGCAATGCGGCGGATGCTGCGTCGTATCGGGACATCCCGATCGTGTACTACAGCACGGACTATGTGTTCGACGGCTCGAAGGGCTCGCCCTATCAACCCGACGACCCGCTGTCCCCGGTCTCGGTTTACGGCAAGTCGAAGGCCGCGGGCGAGATGGCGGTTCGCAAGTCGAATTCCAGGCATTTCATCCTGCGCACGGCCTGGCTCTACGGCCCCGGCGGAAACAACTTTGTGGAGAAGATCCTGCGGGCGGCGGCGGTTCGGCCCAGTTTGCGGGTCGTGAGCGACGAAGTCGGATCGCCCACGCATACGCTTGACCTCGCGCATGCCACGCTGAACCTCGTGCACACGGAAGCCTACGGGATCTACCACGTGGTAAACACGGGGGCGTGTTCCCGCTTCGAGCAGGCCATGGAGATTCTGCGCCTGGCCGGCCTCGACACGGAGATCGGGCCGTGCAGCGCGAAGGAGTATCCGGCCAAGGCGCCGCGCCCCGCGTATTCCGTGCTGGACAGCGCGCGCTACAGTGAGACTACGGGTTGTGTCCTGCGCTCCTGGCGGGAAGCCTTGAGCGAGTATATGCAACGAAGGGAGGTCCTCGCATGAATCGCATCCTTGTCACCGGCGGCGCCGGGTTCATCGGCTCGGCGTTTGTCCGCTATCAGCTTGCGCAATATCCGGACGTGCACATTGTCACGATGGACAAGCTGACGTACGCCGGGAACCTGGACAACCTGCGCGAGGCGGATCCCGCGCGGCACACGTTCGTAAAGGGCGATATTGCGGATGCGGCGGCCGTGGCGGGCGCGATGTCGGGCTGCGATGCCGTGGTGAACTTCGCGGCGGAAACGCACGTGGACCGCAGCATCCTCGGCGCGTCTGAATTCCTGCGGACGAATGTCGACGGCGTCTACAACATTGTCGAGGCCGCGAAGAAACAGGGGCTCGAACGGGTGCTGCTCGTTTCGACGGACGAGGTCTACGGCAGCATTGACGTGGGTTCCTTCAAGGAGAGCGACCCGATTACGCCGCGGAATCCCTACAGCGCGGCGAAGGCCGGCGGCGAACTTCTGGGCCGCTCGTATCACACGACGTTCGGCGTGCCGGTGATCATCACGCGCGGCTCGAACACGTACGGCCCGTATCAGTACCCCGAGAAAGTGCTGCCGCTCTTTGTGACGAATGCCATCGACCAGGAACCGCTGCCGCTCTACCGCGGCGGCGAGCACAATGTGCGCGACTGGCTTTACGTCGACGATCATTGCAGCGGCATTGACGTGGCGCTCCGGAATGGCGTGCCGGGCGAGATCTACAATGTCGCGGGCGGCAACGAGCGCGAGAACATCCAGCTCACGCGCCGCATTCTCGAACTCACCGGCCGCGATGAGTCCCTCATCAAGCTGGTTGCGGACCGGCCCGGGCATGACCGCCGTTACTCGATTGATCCCGCCAAACTGAAGGCGCTGGGCTGGGAACCGCAGATGCCCTGGGACGAGGGCATCGCGCAAACCGTCCGCTGGTACCAGCAGAACGAGTGGTGGTGGCGCAAGATCAAGTCCGGCGAGTTCAAGGAATACTATCTGCGCCAATACGGGCAGCGCTGAACGGCGCTCAGTCTCTCGGGGCGGGCTCGGGACTCAGCAGGTCGCGCTTGGCTTCGACGTTCTTGAATTCCTCGGCCTCGGGCAAAGGTTCCTTGCCCTCCTCGATCACCGGCCATTCCTTGCCGAAGCGGACGTTGAGTTCGATATACTCGCGCCATTTCTCGGGGACTTCGTCGGCGGGATAAATGGCCGAGACGGGGCACTCGTCCACACACACGCCGCAGTCGATGCATTCTTCGGGATCGATGGCGAGCATGTTTGCGCCTTCGTGAAAGCAGGCCACCGGACAGACGTCCACGCAGTCCGCGTACTTACATTTGATGCACGGTTCGCACACGACAAAGGCCATTGCGCAACTCCAATTCGAATGACTCGGCTAATCACTGGGTTTAATGTAGCGTAAAGCCCGCAGGCAGTCAAAACGGGTCCGGAGAAGGATCTAGTCGCGGCTGCGGCGGACACGCTCCTGAAATTCCTGCTTGAGCGGATTGCACTTGGCGTCGCCCTGGTCCTCGAATTCCTTGAGGAGGTCGCGCTGGCGCCGCGAGAGCCGCGCAGGCGTCTCGACCCGGAGACGAATTACGAGGTCGCCCTGCCGGTAGCCGCGCAGGTCGGGCATGCCGCGGCCACGGAGCCGCAGTTCGGTTCCGGTCTGGGCGCCGGGCGGAATGCGCAGTTCCTCTTCGCCGTCGAGCGTAGGCACCTTGATCGTGTCGCCGACGGCCGCTTGCAGGAAGCTGATGGGCACTTCGCAGAGGAGCGTGGTGCTGTCGCGCGCGAAGAGTTCATGCGGGGCGACCTCGATCAGGATGTAGAGATCCCCGCGCGGGCCGCCCCCGGAACCCGCTTCGCCTTCGCCGGCATAGCGGACGCGCGATCCGGTATCCACCCCGGCCGGCACATCCACGAGCAACTCGCGGAGCGTCTTGACTTGCCCGGCCCCGGAACAGTTGCGGCAGGGTTTGGATACCATGCGTCCCGCGCCGCGGCATTGCGGGCAGGTGCGCGTCACGCTGAAGAAGCCGTGCGCGACGCGGACTTGTCCCGTGCCCTGGCACTGCGAACAGGTTTCGGGCTGTGATCCCGGGGCGGCGCCGCTGCCCCTGCAGTCGCCGCAGGTTTCCATGCGGTTGAAGCGAATGCGTTTCTTCGCGCCGAAGGCGGCTTCCTTGAGGTTGATGCCGAGGCGGAATTCGAGGTCGCTTCCCGGGCGGGCGGCGCTCCGGCGGCGTCCGCCGCCCTGGCCGAAGAACATGTCGAAGAAATCCTCGAAGGGCGCGTCAAACCCGCCGCCGAATCCGCCGCCGCTGAAGGGCCCCTGACCATCCGTCGAGCCGAACTGATCGTATTGGGCGCGCTTGTCGGGATTCTTCAGCACGTCGTAGGCCGCATTGACCTCCTTGAGCTTGTCCTCGGCGGCCTTGTCGCCGCCCGTCTTGTCCGGGTGGTACTTGTGCGCCAGCTTGAGATACGCCTTGCGCAAATCCTCCTGCGAGGCGTTGCGCGGGACCCCCAGAATCTCGTACAGGTCTCGTGACTGCGGCATAGTTCGTTCGTCTTCCTAAAAGTCCATGGCCCGGCGCGCCCTGGGGCCGGGCCATGAGTCTCGTTCCACTACTGTCAGTTCTTGCCCTTCTCGTCGTCATCCACCACCGTGAAATCCGCATCCACTGTGGGGCCGCCCTGCGAAGGGCCCGAGGCGCGGTTCGGATCGACGTATTCGGGGCCCGCGCCGCCCGGCTGTCCGCCCGCCGCCTGCTGCTGCGCCGCGGCCGCGGCGTACATCGCTTCGGCCAGCTTGTGCGAGGCCTGGGTGAGCTTCTCCGCCGCCGCCTCGATCACGGCGATGTTTTCGCCTTCCAGCGCCTTGCGCAGCTCGGCGCACGCGTCCTCGATGTTCTGCTTGTCGCTTCCGCCTATCTTATCCGCATTCTCGCGCAGCATCTTCTCGGTCGTGTACAAGAGCGTGTCCGCGTTGTTGCGCGTTTCGATTTCCTTGCGCTTGGCCTTGTCGTCTTCCGCGTGGCTTTCGGCCTCGCGAACCATGCGCTGGATTTCATCCTCATTCAGCCCGCTCGAGGACTCGATGCGGATCTTCTGCTCCCGGCCCGTGGCCAGGTCCTTCGCGGAAACGTGGACGATGCCGTTGGCATCGATGTCGAAGGAGACCTCGATCTGGGGAATG
>CAILVY010000280.1 GCA_903837785.1 Candidatus Hydrogenedentota bacterium | reverse complement strand
CGCCGGCGCTGGCCGGCGGCCCAAGAGCAGGGGGCACGCGGATCATTTCGAGAGCGTCATGCGAAGCTCGGCCGTGGTGATTTGGCGGGTGCGCTGGATTCGGCAACGCTCGCGCAGGGCATGGGGCACGGCGCTGATCAAAGACCCCGCGGTCGAGAGGAACACTCGGGCCGCGCCGAGGGCGCCGAATTCCGTGCGGGCCGAGGAGAAGAGCATGCGGGCCTGATGCGCGCGTTCGAGTGCGATCCACGGGCCGAAGCGCAGCCACAACGCCAGCGGCATGTTCTTGATCAGGAGCAGGCCGTGGTTGCGGAAGCATTGCGCGGAACGCCACCACGTCTTTCCGGAGAGGCTGGCGGAGCCGACGTGACAGGCGACGGCGTCCGGCGCGAGCGCAGCGGAGAAGCCCGCGAGCCGCGCGCGGAAACACAGGTCGCTGTCCTCGAAATAGGCGACAAAGGTTTCGTCCAGCAAGCCCACTGCATCAAAGATGCGCCGGCGATACAGCCCCGCGGCGGCCGAAACGCCGAAGATGAGTTCGGGCAGGGGAAACCCGGCGCGCGGCTGGCGGAAGCCGATACTCTCGGGGCGCCCGTTGATGCCCATGCGGTCCCCGGCGGCATAGATCGTGCCGGGCTCGTCTTTCCATAGAAGCAGCGGGGCAACCATGTCCGCGCCGGACGCTTCCGCCGCTTCCAGCATGCACTCCAGGCAGCCGGGGTCCAGGGTTACATCATTGTTGAGCAGGAATATCCATGCGCCCGCGGCCTGGCGTATCCCGGCATTGACGGCCACGGCAAAGCCGCTGTTCTTGTTCAATGAGACGATGCGCACGCCGGGAAACTCGTTGCGCACACACTCGTCTGTGCCATCGTCCGAGCCGTCGTCCACGAGGATGATCTCTGTGGGGGCATGGGTCTGTGCGGTCAAGGAACGCAGGCATTCGAGGGCCAATTCGGCACGATTCCACGTCGGAATGACGACGGAGACTGAGTCTTGCGGCGAAGGTTCCATCAGCGATGCTCCTCATCCGCGACGGCGGCGAAGGCGTCTTCCGCAAGCAGGTCTTTCGTCGGCTCGATCCAGATGATCGTGCGATAACAAGGCTCTTTGTGCATGCGCGCAAGGAACGGCGTCATCCATCGCAGGAACACTTGAAAGACGCTGTTGCCACGGCCGGGCCAGCCGCACATCAGCACTTTCCACATCCATTCCCAGCAGTGCACGGACGCGTTGCCGAAGCGGGTTACGCGATAGGCGCCCCGGGCAAGATCATGGAAGAAGTCATGCAACGGCCGCGCTTCGGGCAGGCCCTGCGCGCGATGCTCTTCGAGCCAGCGGAGCGATTCGCCCGTGAACGTCCTGTAGGCCTCGCGCACCCGCTCCTCCGCTTCGGCGGCTTCGCGCCCGGAAGGAAACGAGATCGCCGCGGCGCCGTCGTGTTCGAGTATTCGCACGATCTCACGGGCGGCCGCTTCGCGCTCCGGCCGCGCCACATGCTCGAAGGCGTCCATACAGACGCAGATGTCCACGATGTGATCCGGAAAGGGCAGTGCGGCCATGTCGGCGACCACGGGCAGCACGCCGTGCCGGCGGGATGCGGCGCGCAGCGAAGCGATGTCCAAATCCACTGCGATAACGCGCGCGGGGATGAACGAGGCCAGGCCGTGTTCGTTCGCCCCCACTTCGACGATGATCTTTCGATCGAACCCGCGCTTGCGCAAGCGCCGCACGACGGGCAGATAGCGCACCGCCCAATCGGGGTAGCCGCGCCCGTCCTTTTCGGCGTACGCGCGCAAACGTCTTGACAGGGGCTCAATCATGCCGGACTCTCCGCGTCAACAAGCTGAATCCCGGCAGACGCCCGGCGTGAAGGGTCTTCTCCAGAAACGCAAGATCAAACGCGTCCAGGAAGGGCGTCCGGCCGATCAGCACGAGATAGCTTAACCCGAATATGCCGGCGCTGATCAACGCGGCAAGCAGGTTCGGCAGGTGGCCCTGCTGGCCCGCCATCAGCCACGTGGCGAGCAGCCCGACCGCGCAACCCGGCGCCGAGGCCGCCAGCGGCCACGCCACGCATACGCGCATCAGCTCGTTCAGGGTGACATCCACGGTTCGATGCATGACCCGGAAGAACCAAAGCGTCGAGAGGCACATTCCGAGCGTCGTGCCGATGGGGATGCCGATGAAACCGATCGTGAAGACGAGCGCGATCGTCAGGGCGATATTGGCGACAGTCGATATGATGCCGGCGTACATGGGCAGGTCCGCGCGGCCCTTGCCGAGCACGATGCTCACGCCGGGCCCGGGCAGCAGGTTCGCGAGATAACCGAGGGCGAGGATGCGCAAGACCCAGGCGGCGGTATCGAGTCCCGGGCGGCCGCCGAGCCAGGCATGCATGAGGATGTCCCCGTTCGTCACGAAATACAGCGCGAAGGGCACGGCCACGGATGCCATGTATTTCGTGGAAACGAGATACAGCTTTCGCAGCGCGGCGTGTTGTTCCCGGGCATCCAGATCGGAGGCCGCGGGCAGGAGGGCGGTTACGAGCAGGGCGGGCAATTGCCGCATCTTTCCCGCCAGTTCTTCGCCCAGGCGATACAGTCCCACGAGACCGAGGTCGCCATAAACCCAGATGACGACGAGGCGATCCGTCTGGAAGTTGATGAGATTCGAGCACTTGGCGACTTGTGCCCGCCAGCCGAAGGAGAAGAGCGGTCCGAAGGCGGCACGCTGGACATACGACGGCCCCAGGCGCAATCCCGGCGCCAGCCAAAAGGCCACGGCGACGCCGGCGATCCCCGTGAAGAGGAGCACGGCGGCATTGGCGTACAAGAGGCCGGGGACCGCGAAACCTGTTTCGAGAAACGCCACGGTCGCCACGCATTTCACGAAGGACGCAGCCACGCTGAGCAGGTTGCTCACGCCCATCCGCTGCAGGCCCACGGGCACTGCCGCGAAGGGCGCAAAGCAGTTGTTCATCGCGAAGAGGAGCAAGGACCCGCGCAGGAGAAAGCGCAATTCCTCGACATTCGGCGGCGTGCCGCTGACGGCCGCGGCGCGCGGAATAACCACGGCGCCCATGAGGAGATCAATCAGGGGCCAGCCGGCGGCGACGACGAGGGCGCCAAACACGAGATAGAAGCACAGGCCGCTGCTGATGATGCCGGAGATTGCACGGTCGTTCTTTCGCGCGGCGTGTTCGGCGAGATACTTGGCGAAGCCGCTGGCGACGCCGAAATCGAAGAGGGAGGCATACGCCACAAAGGCGCCGACCAGCGACCAGAGCCCCCAGCCGTGCGTGTCCACGCGCAGGAGGATGTACCACGTGAGCACGAGGCCGATGAGCGCTTCCCAGAAACGGCCCAACGCGTTGAAGACAGTGTTCCGGGCTATGGTTTCCTGCAGAGACATGCCCTGTTATCCATGCCCGCCGCGGCCGCGCATCATTGCAGCACCTCGTAGAATTCGACCTGTTCCTGGCCTTCGCCCTTCACGCGCGGGAGCGTCATGTACTCGATGGCGCGGAAATGCGCCCGGTCCACGCGCCAGGCGTTGAAGAGCGGTTGCAGGTCCTTGAGTGCGCCGGATTCCCGGACAAAGGTTACGGGAAGCATGAGATATCGAATCTTGTGGTCCTGCAGCCAGGCCAGTTGCTGCTCCGTGGACATCGTCAAGAGTTGTTTCATGCCCCAGTGGTTCTGATAGGCCGGCGCATCGAGGTAGTAGCTCCGTTGATCCGGCGTCAGGATGCGCCCGCCCGTGTTGAGATGCTGATTGGCAAAGACGAAAGCAGGATATCGCTCGACGCGGCGGGAGAGGTACTTCTCCCGGGTCTCGAGGCCCAGTACCACGGGGACCTTGAAATGGATCGCGGCCGCGTGCAGTGCAAGGCCGAATCCGAAGCTCAACACAAGGAGCACCGCCACGGCACGGCGAAACCACTTGAGTTCGACGGCGGCCATGGCCGCCACAATCATCATTGGGACGAAGAACGGAAGGATATAGCGCGCGAGGCGCTGAAAGACACAGAAGCAGGCGCCGCCCGCCACGCTGTAGGCCGCAAGCCACCGCGCACGTTTTCCGGCAAGTAGGATGCCCGGCAAACCCAACGCCAGGATCAGCCCGCCCGGTGACTTCGTCCATCCGTCGAAACGGCCGGGGCGCATGATGATGTCCCATGGGAAACGCAGAATGGACACAAGGCTCAAGCCCCCGCTTTGCGTAACCGATTCATGCGCGCCCAATGCGGTGATCGCGATGTGGTCGATCGAGGCGGGGGGAAAGAAGGACAGGAGAAACGGAAAGACCGGATTGTGGACGAGCAGGCCGCTACGGAGCAGCCATGGCCCGGCGGCAAGGGCGGACAGACCCGCGAATTGGAGGAAGCGCTTCGCCCGATGCTGCCGCGACGCGAACAGGACCGCTAGTGCCAGCAGAAGACAGACAAGATAGCCCGTGTGCCGGACGCCGCAGGCGCTTCCTGCCAGCAGCGCGGAGACATACAGCCAGCGCTGCTCCTCCGGCCGATCCGCATACGCCATCGCCGCGCTGAGGGCGGCCGTAGCCAGCGCGGTGAACGCGAGGTCGATCGAGACGCCGCCGGCCTGATCCATGTAGATCGGGGCCGTGGCCAGCATGGCGGCGGCAATAAGGCCGCACTTCCGGTTCAGGGCGCGCGCGCCCAGCACATACGCGCTCAGGCAGCCCAAGGCCCCGAAACTCCAGTTGAGCAGCGTTACGGGCTTCTCCCCGCCGTGATAGAAGGCCACGGCGTAGAGCGCGTGCATGAACTGGGGATAGGCCGAATAGACATTCCCCGTGTCCAGAAAGATCCGGCCTGCGCGCGCATAACTCGCCGGCAACGCAATATGGGCGACCGCCGCATCCCAGGCCGTCACGGGCGCGAGGGCGCTCAGCAGGGTGAGCAGCCAGGCGGCGCCGATACTCGCAATCGCGACATACTCGATGGCGGAGAGGCGCATGGGGGGCGTTGCGTTCGCGGCGGATTCCGCTTGGCGCGCGTAGGCGCGGAATTCCCACAGCAGGCCCGCCACGGCCATGCATCCGAGAGCCGTCTGCGCAAGCAACAGTGAGAAACTGCCCAAGGCGATCGCGATCAGGGCGCACATACACATCCCCAACAGGATGCGGTAGACCCAGGCCTCAAGGCCGGGGCCCAAGCCCAGACGGCGCGCGGCGAATCCTCCGAGAACCCCGGCGGCCGCTATGATGAGGAGAAATGGCATGAGCGCAACGACTTCCGCTTCATTCGTCCCGCACGATAGCATGGCCGCCGCGCGAAAGGAAAGCCTGTCGCCGCATTGGATTGCGCATCATTATCCATAATCTTCTGGCCATGCCTCGCAGCATCGTTGACAGTCTGTCCATCTCTTCATATAGTGGTATAATCTTGAGCGGAGGAGCCGTCGTATTCCGGAGCTATTCTGGAACTTCCATACCCGAACGCCGGGGAGGCAGGTCTTATGCGTTATCGTCGAAGTATCATGCTGTGTATCGCGGTGCTTGCCTCCACAGGCGCCAACGCCAGCACCTACCGGGTGTTTGCGGCCGCCGGTAATGCGGGCTTGGAGTGGAAGACGGTTTCGGGCGCCTTCGCCGCGGCGCTGTCCGCGGGCGGCGACCACACGATCCAGATCGAGTATGGAGGTCCGGAAGAGGGCGGAGCCTACTTTAAAGAACCGTTGATGGAACTGCGCGACAGCGGCAACATCACGGTCACCACCCTGGACGACACAAACCGGGAAATCCGCGCGGATGGCGATCACCCTGTCTTTCGGAACAACTCGACGTCCGGGAAGACGCTGACGGTCCGTGGAGGCGCCTCGCGCATAACGTTGTACACGGACTACGGGTCGCCGCTCCTGGACTGCGGGGACCCCACGCAGCCGGGCGGTTTGGGCACGGGCCTGGTTGTCCTCGAGAACGTCTATATCGTGAAGAAGGCGGGAACGAGTCCGTCCTCCCCCGGGGCGCCGAACGGCGTGTTCCTCCGGGTAGACAACCGGGCGAGCGGCACCCATCAACTGACGAACGTGCAGTTCAACGGCGGCGATGCCGGCGACGTGGGTGAGCCGGTGGTGCAGACCGATCCCGTTTTGCTCACCGGGCCATATCATGGCAACACTGCGCTGCATCTTGAAATGAACAACGTCAATTTCACGCCGGCCCTCGGCGCGGGAACGCGTCTGCACATCAAGAATATTGCGGCCATCACGGCCACGGACTGCACTTTTTCGCCGCAGGGCGATCCGAACTCCGAGAGCGCCGTCGGTGTTTGGGCGGAGACGACGACGGCATTGAACGGCGGCACGCTGGCCGAGTTCCACAACTGCCATTTCAAGAGCGGCAATTTCGACCTCTTCAGCCATTGCGGCGAGAGCGTGAACGCCACCGGCAACGAGTTCAACCTGTACCAGCCGGTGTTCACGGGCAAGTGCGGCGATATCGCATTTCACATCGGGAATTCGGGCGCGACCGTGCGGGTGCTGGGGGCCGACAGCGCGCATCTCGTCAACATGGACCCGATGATAAACGGGGGCACCGGGGCCTATGCCGTGCTGCACAAAGGCTCCGTCGTGTTTCAGTACGCGCGGGGGGTGGCGAAACCCCCTCTGAGCGCGGGTGTCATTTCCTTTGGCAACAATTTGGAGGGCGACATCGCCATCGAGATGACGGGCTGCAATTGGGGGAACGGCGCAGGCACCTACCGCTGCGGTGCCTCGGGAGGGAATTTCGCGCCGCACGTCAAGGCGGTCAACACGTTGTTCCGCAGCGGCAACGTCGCGAATTACATCGACCTGACGGGCCTTCATTCCGGCGTGGGCGTAGTCGAACTGCAGCATTGCACCCTGTCGAGCCCGGCGGCGAGTCCGGTCACTGACATGCTGGTCAAGGGCAAGCCGGGCGACACACTCTATGCCGCCGCCACGATTTTCGATGCACAAGGCACAGACGGGGCCAGCTCCGCCTCCAACCTTGTCCCCCTGCTCAAGCCCGGCTTCGAGTGGATGAATCTCGCCTGGGACGCCGATGCCGCCCATGGGGGCTTTGCCTCGGATCCCGGCGCCGCGTTTCTTATCGCCGACCCGAAGCTGGACAGCGTTACCGGCAAGTTGACGAATCAGAGCGGCGCGGCGATGGCAGGCGCGGCCAGCAGCGGCACGCCCGACAGCACGGCACTGGACTTGGAAGGCGATGCCCGCCCCCTTCCCGCAACGGGCAGCCCGATCCCGGATATCGGCGCGGACGAAGCGCAGTTCGGTCCAACCGGCGCGGAATGGGTTTCGCCCCCGGCCGTGCCTGGAAGCGTCGGCGATGCGTCGCCCGCGGGTACGCTCGTGGGCTCGCTCGGGGCGTTGGACCCGGATCCGGGCGAACCGCACACATTCGAGCTGACGAATCAGTACGGGAACTATCCCGGGGACCCGGAGGGACGCTTCGAACTGAGCGGAAACCAGGTGCTCGTCGCGCCGGGCGCCGTGCTCGACGCGGCCGACCTGTCGTACCTCATTTACGTGCAGGTGACGGATTCGTCCGGGGCGCGGCTGCATGATCCCGTCGCGTTGACGGTGCAAATCACGGACACGACCGCGCCCTTCGTCACCCGCGTGAGTGTCGTCGGCGCCTATCAGGTGGAGGTTGAGTTCAACGAGGCGATGGGCGCGAGCGCCCTCGATCCCTCGAAGTACACGCTCTCGGGCACCGGCGCCGGGTTGCTGGCGCCGCATCCGGAGAGCGCCGTGCAAAGCAGCCCCGCGGTCATCCTGCTGGCCTGGCCAAACAACGTCGGGGAAATGGTCGATGGCGGCCCCGTCACGATCGAAGTGGACGGAGCGGTTGCGGATACTTCAGGCAATCCGCTGGGCACGCCGACCGGCGCGACGGATCCCACGGGCGGCATCGGCACGAGGCCCGGCGTCGCCTCCATCGCCGTGCAGAGCAATCACAGCATTCAGGTGACGTTCAGCGAAGCGCTTCGGGCGCCGGAAGACGGGATGGCGGCCCATTACACGCTTTCGGGAACGGGCATGGCCACGCTCGCGGTCCATCCCGATTCGGTGAGCTTCGTCAGCGGCACCTCGTATCTGCTGAACTGGGCGAGCGGCGCCATGTCGGAGAGCATGGGGGCCATTGTCACGATCACGGTGACGGGTGTCTACGACACGGCCGGCAATCCGATTGACACGGCGGACGGAAACAATGAAGCGTCGGCGCCGGTCTTTGGTAATCCCCCCTCGCTGCTCAGCTTCACGGCCATCGCGGACCGAAGCATCGACGTAACCTTCAGCGAGGAGATGGATGACACCGCCGGCCAGGTGTACCGCATCTCAAATCCCGCGAACTTCGTGCTGGCCAATGCGGGCGCGGGAACCGGCGGCATGGGCACGCTTTCGGCCTCGCCCAATTCGGTTACACGGCTGCCCGGCACCTTCACGTACCGGCTTGCCTGGAACACGGGAGAGATGTACAACACCGGCCTGATGCGCCTCACGGCCGATGCCGCTGTCCGGGACACGCAAGGCAACCTGATTCAGACCCGTCAGGCCTACGGCGAGGGCCGGGGGACGCCGCCGCGCGTCAGCGAAGTGCGCGTGATGGATTCACAGCATATCAAAGTGATCTATTCCGAACCCATGGCCTCCGGTGTGACCACGCCGGCGAAGTACGAACTCAGCGGCCCGGGAAAAGGCACGCTGAATACGAATCCGAACCAAGTCCAGAGCCTCGGCAGCAACGCATACCGCCTGACCTGGAGCAGCGGGGCGCTGCTGGACGGGCGGGACATCACGGTCATGGTGCTGAACAACAATGTGAAGGATCTTGCAGGAAATCCCATTGGCACGATCAATAACCGCGGCATGGTGACGAATAGGATCGCCGTCACGATTCAGCCGCTGGGCGGACTGAAATACGTGGGCGAATCCCACACCTTCTCGGTCGCCATCAGCGGCGGCATGCCGGGCCTCGTGGCCTATCAATGGGTAAAAGTGGGGGCCAAAGACCTGGTGATCGGCTCCGGGCCGGCCCTCTCACTGAATCCGCTGGGGCTCAACCATGCGGGCAATTACCGGTGCGATGTGACGGACGGCCGGGAAGAAGTGGTGGCATCGGCCCAGGCGACATTGGAAATTGCCGAGCCGATGGCCATCGTGGCGCCCCCGGTGGGAGACGAAATTCTGCTCGGCAATCCCTTCACGTTCACGCTGTCGGTCTCCGGTGGACACCTGCCCCTCGCCTATCAGTGGAAGCACGAAGAGGAGAACGTGGGTTTTGACGCGCCGTCCTGCACGGTTCCGTCCGTGACAGAGGACACGGCCGGTGCGTACCGCTGCATCGTGACCGACGCGGCGGGCCGGACCATCGAGTCTCCGGCCGCACTGCTCGAGGTGTATATCCCCATGCATATTGACGAGCAGCCGTTGGGAGACACCCTCGCGCTCGACAGCCCGTACTCATTGCACGTGACGGTTTCGGGCGGACATCCTCCGTATACATATCAGTGGAAACACGAGGAACAGAACGTCGGCGGCGATGCACCCACGCTCGACATCCCCGCCGTAAACGAGAGCACCACGGGGACGTATATCGTCGAGATTTCGGATGCGCGTGCCACGATCACATCCGAACCGGCGGAAGTGCGGCTCATGTCTGCGATTCCGATTACGGGTTTGACAGGATTGGCTGCGTTGGCCGCGCTCTTCGGCGCTGCGGGGGCCGCGGCTCTGCACCGCCGCAAAGCTTAGGGAGCGAGAGTGTCAGGCGGGCGCTTTGTGACTGCCAAGTACGGATTCCATTGTGGCGATCAGGCTTCGGATGGCGATTGGCTTGCACAAAAAGGCGTCCACGCCCAGCCGTTTTGCAGAATCCTCGTTGATGGCCTCACTGTAGCCGGTACAGAGAATCACAGGCAACCCCGGACGGATTCGGCGCAGCCTTCCCAGCAGATCCACGCCGGTCATCGCGGGCATGGTCTGATCCGTCACGACGACATCGAATTGTCCCGGATTCGACTGAAAAAGCTCCAACGCCGCCTCGGGATCCGTGAATCCCGCCACGCGGTAGCCGTGGCGCTCCAACGCACGCCGAAAGAGGGTGATGATGGCCTCCTCGTCGTCCACGAACAATACATGGGCCAAGCACTGCGAGGCTGGCCGTTCGGCCACCCCAACCGCCTCTTGAGCATCGGTTCCCGGCTTCACACTGTGCTCCCCTGTCCCAATCAAAACCCACCCGGCCTGCGCCGCATAATTAAGCATACGGCGCCATCAGCCTGCTCTGCCTCATGCCATGCGTCCGGGCCTGTTCCCACGTCCATCGCGCCGGTTACAGATAGCCCCTCAGCATCATGGTGACAGTCACCGCAATCAGGAAAATGCCCCAACTTTTTCAGAAACATTATCCACACTTGATGTCTCTGAAGCAAGCCATTTAAGTAGGGTCATTCAAAACGTACTCAGTAGGTGGCGGCGCACCCGTCCTTGCGGGGATCCGAACCGCCAAAGTAGCGCCGGGGCGCCTCTTCGCGCCAGATGGCCTGATAACCGCCGAAGACATCCGGGGCATTCCCAAGATGATGGCCCCAATCCTCCAGTTTCTTCCGGACCTCGTCCCCTATCCCGGCTTCGAGATTCACTGTGCCGCCTTCACGCATTGTGCCGCCGCTGGGGCTGGAACTGCCGGAATGCTCGACGCGCGGCTGGTCCCCCGCCCGCTGCGGGGACATGCCGAAGTCGATCATGTTCATCAGGATCTGCACGTGACCCTGGGGCTGAAAATCGCCCCCCATGACGCCAAAGGCCATGACCGGAGCGCCTGCTTTCGTGAGGAATGCGGGGATAATCGTGTGGAAGGGCCGCTTGTGCGGTTCGAGCCGGTTTCGGTGCCCGGGATCGAGGCTGAAGGACACGCCGCGGTTCTGCAGGGCAAAACCCAGGCGGTCCGGCACAATGTGCGATCCCCAGCCGTGATACGTGCTTTGGATGAGCGAAACCATGTTGCCGAATTGATCCGCGGCGCACAGGTACACTGTGTCCTTGCCCGAGGGGTCACCCGCGGTCACGTGCCGGGAAGCGCGCTTCGGATTGATTTCCTTCGCGCGCGCACGGCCGTACTCTTTCGAGATCAGTTCCTTGAGCGGAACCTCGGCAAAATCCATGTCGGCGTAGTACTTGGCCCTATCCTCGTATGCGAGCTTCTTCGCTTCGATGAAGAGGTGCAGTGGTTCCGCGGCGTTGGGCGCCATGGCGCCAATGTCGAAGCATTCGAGCATGTTAAGCATCTGGAGCACCGAGATGCCCTGGCCGTTGGGCGGGATCTCCCATACATTGAAACCGCGATAGCCCGTGCTCACGGGGTCCACCCACGTGGCTTGATGTTCCTCGAAATCCTTCCGGCTCAGATATCCGTCATTTTCTTTCGAGAAGCGCGCGATGCGCTCGGCCGGTTCGCCCTTATAGAACGCGTTAAAGCCTTCCTTGGCAAGGATGCCGTAGAACGCGGCAATGTCCGGGTTCGTGAAGATCTCGCCGTAGCGCGGGGCACGGCCGTCCGGAAGAAAGGTGGCCGCCAGCGTGGGGAACTTGGCGGCGCTGAACGGCCAGTCCCCCGCGATGACGGAGGAAACCGCGAATCCGTCCCGCGCGTAATGGATCGGCGCTTCGAGCGCCTGCGCGGCGCTGCGGGTGCCAAAGCGTTCCCGCAGGGCCTCCCATCCGCTGACGCAGCCGGGCACGTTCCAGGCCAGCGGACTGTACGCGGGAATCGACTTCAATCCGCGCTTCTCCGCCTCCGCGAGATTCCATCCGTAGGGCGCGCGGCCACTCGCGTTCAGCCCGTACAGCTTCTTGTCCTGTTCCCACCACACGATCGCGAAGAGATCGCCGCCCGGACCGCAATTCATCGGCTCGACCACGCCCAGCGTCGCGTTCGCACAGATGATCGCGTCAATGGCGTTCCCCCCCGCTTTCAGGACGTCCAATCCGGCGATGCTCGCCAGCGGCTGGCTGGTGCACAACATGCCGTCGCGTCCAATCACGGTTGATCGATCCCGATTCCGGAGTCCGGCGGCCTCCTGGTTCATCAGCGTCGCGACCGCCGCGCCGGCGGGCTGCGCGCCGGGCCCTGCGGCCAGCGCCATGCCGGCAGCAAGCTTGAGGAACGTACGCCGTTTCATCGTGCCGATTCCTTTTTCACGCGGGACGCGTGGTTAGTGCTTCGGTTCCGTGAGTATTCCATAGAGTTCTGGCCGCCGGTCGCTGAGGTGATTATCGTCCTTCGCTTCGGACAGATCGATCTCACAGCTCAGAATGCCCGCCTGATCGCTCACGTGCCGGGCCGCAAGGTCGCCGCCGGGGTCCGCCACGAAGGCCGTGTTGGGATGCACGAAGGCGACAAAACACTGATTCTCGTAGGAGCGCGTGCGCATCCACCACTCGTTCTTCTCGCTGTGCATGCCGTAGCTGGGATTGAGAATGAGGCGCGCGCCTTGCAGGCGGAGCACGCGCGCCGTCTCGGGCCAGCGGCGGTCCGCGCAGATCATGATGCCCATCGGTCCCCAGGGCGTCGGCCAGCACGGCAGGGATGCGCCCGGGGTGAACTGCAAATCGTGTGTCTGGAGATGGGTCTTGTGATAGATGCCGATGCGCCTGCCGTCTTTGTCCCAAAGCCCGGCGGCGTTGTACAGCTTGCCGTCTTCGAGTGAAGTGAATCCGAAACAGAGCATGATGCCGCGCTCGCGCGCCTCCTTGGCCACACGTGCCAGGTAGGGGCTCGCGTCCGGATCCTGCGCGATCCCGCGGAGCCGCGCGACACTCGAATCCTTAGCGGCCGCGGCGTAGCCGTCGAGCCAGCATTCTGGCGTCACGAACAGATCCGGTTTGCCGGCGCGGGCTGCTTCGAGTTGTTTCAGAAAGACCTCGAAGTTCTCGTCGAGTTTCCACTTCGCGGGAATCCCGGTCATCATCGTGAGGCGCAGCCGGTTCTCGGCGGCTGCGGAACCCGCCTCCGTCTTCCCGCCGGGCGCGCCGGCCTCCGCCCTCGGCACGACAAGCGCAATCGACAGCAGCAGCCCAATGATCCACTTCATGCCACGGCTCCTTGTGCGTTTCGGGACAACAGCATCACGCAGCGATTCTGACGGGCGGGCGCCGCTCCGTGCAAGCGCGGGACGAATCACGTGCGTTCAATGCGCCAGAACAAGTGCAGGCTCGCGCCCGGCCAAACGCGCACGATGGCCGGTCCCGCAGCGCGAAAGAAGCGCTGCATCCGAAACCGGATCGCGTCGGGCATGCGCGGATGATCGATCCAGGGGAACAAGCCCAGCGCCGTCTCGGGGGCATGCGCGATACAGCGCACCGCGCCGAAGCCGGCCGCCCGATAGAGTCGCCGGATTGAACGCGCGGTCAGCGGCTGTTCGAACTCCTGCGGCTGCCAGCGGCCGAAGGGCGCCCACGAGTTCTTCGCGTAGCCCCCCAGCGATTCGCTCGCCCGCTTCACGAGCCCCGCGGCGTTGCCGTAGTTCGGGGCGGAGAGGAACAGCACGCCGCCGGGCCGCAATACGCGATGCACCTCGCGGGCGGCCTGAAGCGGTTCGGGAAAATGCTCAGACGCGTCGATGCAAAAGACGGCATCGAACACGGCGTCCCGGAACGGCAGGCGTGCGGCGTCGCCGAGCGCGAGCGGGAATCCCGCGCGGCTGAGGACAAAATCGAGGCCAGTGTATTGCCCGCCGAGTTCGCGGACGACCGCTCCGGCATAGCCGCGCCCGCAGCCCACGTCCAGTACCTGCTTCCCCGCCAGGGGGATATTCAGCCGTTGCAGCACCTCGAGGAGCAGTTCGCGGTTGAGGCCGTCCACGCCCCCGAAGGGCGAACTGATCATGCGGGGGTTGTCTTCATAGAAGGCGCGTATGGGGTTTCGGTCCGGCATCAGTACCACTTCATTTCCCGGGCGAAGCGGCTGCCCGCATACACGGCAATCGGGCGCAACACGGGATAGAGCCACTCGGCGGCATTGCGCAGGCTGCGGCGCCGCACTTCGCGAAGCCATTGCACATACTTCGCCGGACTGAGCAAATCCAACACGAGGTCTTTCGCCGTGTACGGGACGCCCATCTGCCGCAAGGCCAGCCCCTCGTTCCGGCAACGCCGGAAGACGCCCTTCAGCGTGTAGTAATGATGATGCAGGACGGGCGCGTCCTGGGGGAACGCGATCTTGAGGTCCGCCCAATAGAGCTTGATCTGAAAGCCGAAATCCTCTCCGGTCGCCTGCGGATCGACCCGCAGCCGTTCCCAGACTGGCTTTGGCACGGCCGTGTTGGCGAAGGACATGCCCTTTCCGAAGCGCGCAACGAACCTCTTGATCTCTCGGGTGAAGTAGTAATAGCCGTTCTTCTCCCACTGGAACTGGGGGAAATCGCGATCGGGATCGGGTATCGACGAGCCGCAGGACGCCCCCACCGCCGGGTCCTCGAGAGGACGAAGCAGATGTTCGAGCCAGTGTTCGTGCGCGGGCACGGCATCCTGCGAGAGGCTCACAACAATGGCGCCCGCCGCCTCGGCATGGAGTTGATCGCGGAGGCATCCCCAATCGAACGTCTGCTGCGGGACGAGAATGACGCGAACCGGAAACTCGGCGAGGATCTCGAGCGTGCCGTCCGTCGAACCGGAATCGAAGGCCATCACTTCGAAGCGTTTCTCCGTTTCCTGCGCGAAGACACGCTCGAGCAGGCGCCGCAACAGGGGCCCCGCGTTGCGGGTGGGAATCCCGATGCTGACGTCCGGAGTCTCTCCGGCTTGGATCAACGGCATGCGCATGGCCTCCTCGACCGGCGCTAATAGTAGCGGAGAGCCTCGCTTTTTTGCGAAAAGCGCCGGCCAACGATTATGCTGCCCGGAGAGCAAGTCTGTTCCGGGGCAGGACGGACTGTCGAGGAGCGCCGTCTTGCGCCTATCCTCCCCCCTGCTCGCACGGCGCCCCATGAACCACGGAGCGAACCCAGTGTTCTCGAAGCAGCCGACTGCCCCAATGGCGCCCATGCCCAGAGGCCAAGCGCGCCGGAACGAAAGACACCGCGCCCATCGCCGTTCGTTCGCGGCGTTCTTCAAGGAAGAACTCCTGGCGCTCCTGCTGATCTTGCTGGCAGGGGCCGGGCTCCGGGCCGCCTATTTCCAGGAGACGGCGCAAGTCTCGGACAGGAGTCTTTCGGGAGCGGAGGAACAGTTCCAAAACCACTGGGCCTACGCACTGGCCTCCGGCGACTGGACGCCAATGCCGGGCACGAGCGACCCGGGCATTCAGTCCGCGCCGTTCTATCGCCCCCCGGCCTATCCGCATGTGCTGGCGGCAGTCTACGGGCTGAGCGCCGGAGATTTGCGGGCCGTGCGTTTCATGCAGATGGCCTTCGGACTGCTCAATGCCGTGCTGATGTTCCTGCTGGCGCGCGCCTTGTTCGGGCGCAACGCCGCGCTGTTCGCCGCGGCGTTCATGGCGGGCTATTGGGTGTTCATCCATGCCGAAGCCGGGTTGAACGGCACAGTCTTCATCGTGTTCCTGCTGCTGTTGCTCCTGCATCTGCTCCGGCGTTGGCCCGAACGCGCGGGCGCCCCCAGCCTTCTCGTGGCGGGCGTCGTGCTCGGCGCATTGGGCTGTTTCCAGCCCGGCCTCCTGGCGTTGGCGCCGCTCGTCCTGATCTGGTGCCTCTTCACGGGCGTGCGGCGGAAATCGCGGCCGCGCGTTGCGCTGGGCGGACTCGCGCTCCTGCTTGGAGTGCTCCTTGCCTTGGCGCCCGGCGCCTGGAGAAACTATCGGGTCTCGGGTGAATTCGTCCCCATTGCCGCCGGCGCGGGACTTGAACTCTACGCGGGCAACAATGCGCAGGCGGATGCGATCTTCTCGAAGATTGATGTGAAGGAGGCCTTCGGCCTGGAACGTCCGTATTCCCTCAACGACACGCCGCAGTATCTTGAAGCCCTGAAGAAGAAAACCGGCCGCGAGGACATGACGTATTCGGGCATGTGCCGTTATTTCACGGCGCGGGCGCTGGGCTACATGGCGGAGGATCCCGTGCGCACGTTCCGGGGCCTCGCGAAGAAGGCCGCCCTTTCCTGGGGCCCGATCGAGATGGCGGACAACACGCTGACGCAGTACGACAAGGCAGGCTCCATCGCGCTTCGCTGGCTGCCGGGGTTCCCGGCGGTGCTTGCCCTCTTCCTCGCGGGCGTGGCGTGGCTGTTCGCCCGCATACGGGCGGAACGGCGGAGTGACGCGGGCGTATCGGCGGGCAGCCGCATCCTGATCCTGTCGCTGCTGACGGCCGCCGTGATCTTCCTTTCCTACTGGCCGTTTGCCGTGGCCACGCATTCGCGGGCGATCCTCACGCCGTTCCTGATGCTCTTCGGCGCACAAGCCGCGGCGTGGCTGATTGCGGCGATCCAAACACGCCGAATCCGTGCGGCACTTGCGGGCATCGCCACGTGCGCCATCCTGTTCGGCCTGACGAACATTCAGATGATCCCCGTGCCTCGCGGGCTCGCGCAGTGGCACTACGACCGGGCGCTGGCCTTCGATCGCTCGGGCAAGGCGGACTTGGCCCTGGAGGAGTATCGACATTGCGTGGCGGCCGCCGCGTTGCCGCAGGTTCACCGCGACTACGGAAATGCGCTCGCCCATGCGGGACGCTACGACGAGGCCGTGGCCCAGTACGCCGAAGAACGGCGGCTCTATCCGGAGACGCCCTTTGTGGAGCAGAACTGGGGGCAGGTCCTGCTGCTGCAGGGTAAGCCGGAGCAAGCCGCCGAGCGCTTCGCGGGCGCGCTGAGCGCCAACCCGGATTCACTCGAGCTGGCGGGCCTGCTTGGAGATGCCCTGGTCGATGCGGGCCGCGAGGCCGAGGCACAGCAACAGTTCGAGAGCATTCTCCGCCGCGACCCGAAGTTCCAGTGGAGTTCGCGCGTGCAGATGAGTCCCGCCGAGCTGAAGGATGAAGAGGCGCAAATCGCCGCGACGATGCGCCGGTGCGCGGCCTATGCCGAGACGCACACGGCGTTTGGAAAGGCCATCGCGCAACAGAAAGGCCTCGAAGAAGCCATCTATCATTTCCGTGAAGCGATCCGCCTGTATTCGTCTTCCGCCTCCGCGCACAGCAGCCTCGGCGTGGCCCTCATGGAGCAGAACAACCTCGAAGGCGCCCGGGAAGAACTGTCGACGGCACTGAGCCTGAATCCCAAGGACGCCCAGGCGGAATGCGCACGGGCGAATCTCCTGTGGCGCGAGGGCAAGATGGCCGAGTCCATCACCTCTTTGCGCGAGGCATTGGAGCGGAATCCGGGAAACACGGAGCTGCTGAACGGGCTCGGCTTTCAACTGGCCGAAGCGAAGCAAGTCCAGGAAGCGGAAGTCGTCTTCGGCAAGGCGCTGGAACAAGACCCCGGCAATCAACTGGCGCACAACAACCTGGGGAATCTGCTTACGGATCTCGGGCGCTATGTCGAGGCCATACCGCATTTCGAGGCGATTCTCAAGCAGTATCCGGAGGATCCATTCGCCGAATTCAACTGGGGCCGCGCGCTCGCGTTGAACGGCCAGGGGACGGCGGCCATCGAACACTTCCGGCGGGCTTTGGCCAAGCACCCCAATCTGATCCCCGCGCACAATTTCCTCGGATTCGAATTGTCCAAACTGGGGCAAAACGAGGAGGCCATCAAGGAGTTTGAAGCGGCCTTGCGGCTCAATCCGGATTTCATTCTCGCACGGAACAACCTGGGCACTGTGCTGATGGAGCAGGGCAAGCTGGACGAGGCCAGCCTGCATTTCCGGGAGGCCCTGCGCGTCAATCCGAACGACCCGTATCCCGCGGAACACCTCAAGACCATCGAGGAACGGAAAGCGGCTACACAGAAATAGGCTGGGGATCGGCCTTGCCGCCCCAGACCTGGCTCCCGCGGCGCAGGGCTTCGCCCTCATGCCAGAAGAAGTCCACTGTCTTCGAGTGGCGCATGTCCTTGCGCTTGAAGACAGTGAAACCCAGTGCCGCGTCGCGCACGCCCGCACAGGCCTCGTCATAGGCCTCTTCTTCCACCCAAAGCTGCGCCGCGTTGCGCTTGCCGCCCCGGCCCTCGGGAATGAAGCGGTAGAGATGCCACGCATGAAGCCGGGCGCCCGAGAGCACCTCGTCGGCGAGCAGCGCGGCCAGGTCCGGCAAGAGGTGAAGGTTCCACGCGGTGACCACAGTCGAGATCGTCATGGACTTCGCCGCCTCGCGGAGCTGCGCCATACGCCCGCGAATCAGGTCGAAATGCCCCCCCTCCGCATGACGGACGCGGTTGTGGCTGGCCGCATCAGGGCCATCCAGGGGTAGCACGTAGCGGTCCACATGGGGACTGGACGCATAGCCCTCGGGCAGTGCAATGCCGTTGGTTCCAATCTGCACGAAGAATCCGCGCTGTTTCGCCTCTTCCGCGAAGCGCAGCACGCCCGGCGGCCACAGAAACGGTTCGCCCCCGCCCAGCACCAGGTTGTCAATGCCGAGGTTACCCGCCAGTTCGAGCAAATGCACGGCTTGGCCGTAACGCATGCTGGAGAGGTTATTCTCCGTCACGCAGAAACTGCATGTCATGTTGCACCCGGGGTGCAGTAGGACCACGCCAATCGAACGCACTACGCCACTCCAGTCGGGAATAAGGAACGGCGCAGTCTAGCGAAGCGGGAATCCAAAAGGCAACCGCGCGCATCGGGCGTGACCGCCCGGACAGATAGCGCTGCGAACCCCGGCAAGAGGCTTGCGGACATCACACGCGCTACGGAAGGAACCTCTCAAAGAACATCCACCACGAAGTCCACGAAGATCACGAAGGACTTCTGCGTCTGTTGCGCCTCTTGTGGCCGGTCCGGCCATCTCTGCGTGAGGAAGAGTCTTTCGCTCCAGATTATCTTGCCTCACGCGGAGAAGGCGCAGAGAGCACAGAGAGATGCACAGCGCGGAAAAGAGGGCTTGCCTTCCCACATCGCGCACATTAGTCCTGGATGCTGTACGTTCCATGCGTTCCTTGTGGCAAAGAAATCCCTCCCATCCTGTTCATCCTGTTATCCTGTCAACAACTCCCTGTTTCCTTCGCCTTTTGTGCTTCTTGTGGCCGATCGTCTTCTTGCGCTCTTTGAGTTCTATGTGGTTAAAGAGCGGGCCGGGGAAAAAGAGGAACGCCGTCGCCGAGAGAGAGAGAGGGGGAGGCGGGGAGGCGACGGCGTTGTTAGCACACGCAGCGGGGACTGCGGCGGGATTTGAAGCGGTATCCCGCGACCGCGTCGGGGTGCTAGAAGATGTTCTGGAAGAACGAAACGATCTCTTCCCACAGGTTCGTGAAGAAGTTCGCAAAGTCCGACCAAAAGTTTTCCAACCACTCCATAGTACGTCTCCTTCTGTTGATCTTCGGATTACCCTTCGGTCACCGGCGCGTTCGCGCCACACTCATCCAACGATACCGGCCAAGGGGTAATTCGTTACACGGGACCGGAGCACGACACTAGGATTCGGCGGGGGGCAGAGACTCGAACTGGAAGGCATAGAGGCTCGCATTGCTCATCGAAACGGCCATGCGCACGGGATCCGCGGCGTGCCGGGCGAGATCGCCGGGCGTTGTCCATCGGACTATTGCCCGGGTATGGTTACCGGTGATGGGCACGGCGTCCTCGATGCGGAAACCGGGAAGGGCATTGCCCGCCTCGTCCACGAGGCCCACGCGCAACCGGCCCCCTTCCCGCACGTCCGCGTTCAGAGTGAGGGTGTTTCCCGTGAAGCGCAGCGGCGGCGTGATGAATCGTCCCTCGTCCGCACCGGCATCGGCGGAAACAAAGCCGTCCAGGCGGCTGACAACACGGCTGTAGAGGCGGCGGTTCTCCGGCTGTGTCAGCCGTTCGAGCGTGGCCTCTTCGTGCTTCAGGGGCGCGCCGCTGAAATACTGCCAGAGTTCTTCGCCCTGCCGGACGATGCCTTGGCCCATGTAGAGGCTGCCGCTGTCGAAGCGGCCGGGGTCGCCGAGGCGGATGAAGGGCGTTTCGCCGCCGGGCCAGGTCCAATGAATGCCGTCGCGGCTGACGGCAAGATGAATGTCTAGCGTGTCCGTCTGATGCTTGTACACGCTGGGAAACATGAAATAGGCGCGGGCGGCCTGTACGTATTTCATCGCGGCGGGATTGTAGAGATCGCGGTCCGATTCCTTCTCTAGCACGAGCGCCAAGGGATCGAACTGGACGAAATCGGCACTTTGCGCGCGGCCGATGGCGCGACCCTTCCCCCCCACGCGGCCATAGAGCACATAGGCGTTTTGATCCGCATCCCAGAAGGCCGAATACTGGCTGTCCGCAAAAAGGCCGCAGAGGGGCGCCGGAAAGCGGGTCCAGTGCAGGCCGTCGGGGGAGCTCATGCCCGCAACGCGGTGCGGCGGCACGCCGAGCCCTTCGAAGATGCCCTGCGACACGCCCTTGTAGCGCGCTTCGGCGGGGGCGACGGGATCGAGGAAGACGCCCGCCCCGTGCACGCGCGACCGCACCCCCGCGGGGCCTATCTGCCGGAACAGGATGTTGTTGTCCGTGCTTCCGTGATAGGCATACAGGCCCAAATTGGGCTTGCTCCAATGGATGCCGTCGGCGGATTCGGCATAGCAGAACGAAGTGTCGTCCGTGGTGGGCCAGCCTTCCACGTCATAACACTCGTACCACATCCTGAATTTGCCGTCGTCTTCGAGCACGGAGAACCAGTTGAGCGACGCGTTCTCCCAGGGCTTGTCCGGGGCGAGAACCGTCTCGTCCGTCTTTCGCGCGGGATGCATCTGCAACGTGATCCGCTCCGAATGCTCGAAGAAGAGCGCGTCGAGAAAGAGGTGTTTCTCTCCGCCAACGTCGATGCACGCGCGTGGCTTCGCTTCATCCACCGCATCGGGCCATGCGCGATTCATGGCGAACAGGACCACTGCCAGACACACGATGTGAGTATGCGCCTTCATCGGATTTGTCTCTCCTCTTTCCGCAAGGCCGAGTCTAAGCCGAAACAACGTCACGCGCAAGTGCGGGCGCGGCCGAGTTGACGGGACGCCGTTGCGGGCCGATAATGACCGCCGGTGCGAAGACAACAGGCGGATGAGCCTTTTCAGGAGGGAGATTGAAGCATGGCTGAGAAGATGTTGGGTGTGCTGGTGCATGGGGCGGGCTGGGTTGCGGGCGAACACATCCGTGCGTTCACGGCGAATCCGCACACGAAGATCCTCGCGATTTCGAGCCGCAAGCTGGCGAGCTGCCAGAAACGCGCGGATGACGCCGGCCTGAAGGATGTGGCCTTCTACACGGACTACGAGAAAGCGCTGGCGCACGAGGGCGTGGACATCGTGTGCGTGTGCACCCCGCAGCATCTGCACGCCGAGAACACGATCGCGGCCGCGGAAGCGGGCAAGCATATTGTCATCGAAAAACCGATTGCGAACAGCCCGGCCGAGCTGCGGGCGATGCGGGCGGCGGTGGCGAAGACCGGCGTGAAAACTGTCGTGAGCTTTGTGCTGCGGTGGAATCCGCTCTTTGAGACGATCAAGGCGCTCGTGGCGGACGGCGCCCTCGGCGACCTGTACAGCGTCGAAACGGACTATCAGCACGATATCGCGAGCTGGTGGACCGGCTATGAGGACGCGCGCACGAAGGAGAAGGGCGTCAGCGCATTGTTGACCGGCGGCTGCCACGCCGTGGACGCGGCCCGGTGGTTCGCGGCGAAAGGCCGCTACGAAGCGGCGACGCCCGTCGAGGTGTTCGCGTACGCCGGCGGCTGGCGTAAGGGGCGCGACATCGAGTTCAACTATCACACGAACTCGTTCCGGCCGGCGCCGCCACTCGAATACGACGATCTCGAGATGGTCCTGATCCGCTTTGACAACGGCGTCGTGGCCAAGGTCTCCGTGAACTACGGCTGCGTCATGCCGTATATGTTCCCCATCGAGGTCTTTGGCGACCGGGGAACAATCAAGGACAACCGGGTGTGGTCGACGAAGTTCCCGGGGCAGAAGGGCTGGATCGAGATTCCGACGATCCTCCCGGACAGCGCGGATGTGTCGCACCATCCGTTCCAGGGGCAGATCGACCACTTCGTCGAGTGCCTCCGGAGCGGCACGGAGTCGCACTGCAACCTCGAAGACGCGATCAAGACGCACGAGATCGTCTTCGCGGCACAGCGCTGCTACGAGACCCGGCAGCCGGTGAAACTGCCGCTGGAAGGCGTGTAGCGCAACGCACGGGAAAAACACGAGAGCGTGTTCAGGACGGCAACGCCTGAACACGCTCTCCGCATGTCAATGAGGATTAGAGATTGACCTTTTCCCAGGCGCAGGTCTTGGCGGACTTGAGCACGGCGTCGCAGATGCACTGCGTTTCGAGCGCGTCCCGGAAGCTGGGCCGGACCGGCACACCAGTCTCGAGTCCCTTCAGGAAATCGGAGAGCGCGTTGATGAACGTGTGCTCGTAGCCGATGACGCAGCCGGGCACCCACCACTGCTTCATATAGGGGTGGTCGGAATCCGTCACAAGGATCGTGCGCCAGCCGTGCACGTGCGAATCGTCGCCGTGGTCGTAGTACTGAAGCTGATGGGCGTCTTCGAGGTCGAAGAAGATGGATCCCTTCTCGCCGTTGATCTCGAACGTGTTCTGGTTCTTCCGGCCGCGGGCGTAGCGCGTCGACTCGAAGGTGGCCAAGGCGCCGTTCTTGAAGCGGGCGAGAAACGCGCAGGCGTCGTCGATGAGAACGGGCTTGCGCTGGCTCGGATCGTCCTGCAGGGCGCGCTCCTTGATGAAGGTTTCCGTCATGGCGCTCACAGTGTCGATGCCGCCGATGAGCCAGACCGCGGTGTCAATGGAGTGCGCGAGCAGGTCGCCGGTGACGCCGCTGCCCGCGACGGCCGCATCCAGGCGCCACAGGGTTTGGCCGCCCTGCGGCACGTCGGCGCTGATCGTCCAGTCCTGGAGATACTTGGCGCGATAGTGGAAGATGCGCCCCAGGCGGCCTTCGTCGATGAGCTGCTTGGCCAGCGTGATGGCCGGCACGCGGCGGTAGTTGAACCACGTCATGTTCGCCACGCCGGCCTTCTCAACGGCCTGAACCATCTCGAGGGCCTCGGCGCCGTTCATGGCCAGCGGCTTCTCGCACAGAACCATCTTGCCCGCCTTGGCTGCGGCCAGGGCGATGTCGTGGTGCGTGTTGTTCGGGCTGACAATATCGATGACGTCGATATCGTCGCGCTCGATCATCTTGCGCCAATCGGTTTCGGTGCTTTCCCAGCCGAAATTCTTGGCAAAGGGCAGGAGCTTCTGCTCGTCCTCTTTGCGCGCGCAGGCCGCCTTGAGGACCGGCTGATATTCGAGGTTGAAGAACTTGTTGACCTGATTGTACGCATTCGAATGCGTGCGGCCCATGAATCCACAACCCATGAGCCCGATGTTCAACTTCTTCGTGGGCATTTGCGTTTCTCCCTCTCAGTTCGTGTGCCTCGCCAGAGGCCGTCGATCAAATCGTTGTCTCAATCGCCGTACTTGGCGTTCAGCTTGTCGATTTCCTTCTTGCAGCCTTCGGTGACCACCCAGGCGTCGGGCCAGAAGCACAGGTCGATGGTCCACCAGTCGTGGGGGACGCCGGAGCGGTTCAATTCGGGGATCAGCTCGTCGAAATTGAGGATGCCGGTCCCGAAGGGGGCGTGCGTGCTGGTCTCGTCGCCGTGCAGCGTGCCGTCGGAGTCGATGAGGTGGAGATGGTTGATCTTCCCGCGCAGCTTCTGTGCAAATTCAAGGGCGCCGCCGGGCAGGGTTTCCTTCTTCCCGGGCTGGCGCGCGCCGACGGCGGCAACCATGTGGGCGTGGCAGGTGTCGAACTGCACGCCGAAGTTGTCGTCGTCCACTTCATCGACGATGCGGAGAATGTCGGACGGCTTGTTAAAGGCGAAGCCCGGCTCGAATTCCCATGTGACGTAGACCCCCTTGTCGGCGGCCTCGGCTGCACAGCGCTTCCAGGTGCTGACGACGCGCTTGCGAGCCGTTGCCTCGTCGACTTCCTCGAAGATCGTCGGCGGCTGCACGCAGTCCACGCGGATGCCGGGGATGCCGAGGTCGACGCAGAACTCGAGGTTCTTGCGGAACTCGTTGATGTACGGCGTAGTGTCTTCCGTGTTGATGAGCTGCTGCGACCACAGGTTGGCGGCCAGTCCCGAGAAGGCGAGGCCGGCCTCGGCCACGCCCTGCCGGCATTTCGCGCGCTCGTCCTTGCCGGGCAGGATGTCCGGATTCGGATGCACGCCGAAGCCGCCCAGTTCGAGCCCGTCAAAGCCGAGCGCCTGCAGCTTGCTGAGGATTTCGTCCCAGGGGACGGGATTGTCCGCGTACGGGCCGATGGAATACGCCCAAGTGCCGATGGAGATTCTCTTCATGGTCATCCCTTCCTGTAGGCGCCCACTTCGGGAGCGTTCGGGTTCACGTCCGGGCCAAAATAGCGCAGGAGCACGAGCGGGCAGGCCTTGCCGAGGTTCTCGATCGTCACGCCTTCGCGCGCCGCCTTCTCGCTGATGAACACTTCGTCCTCGGTCAGTTCGCCGTAGCGGATCATCGTCGGGCATTCGAGCGGGAGCGTGCCGATGCGGCCGCGGCCCTGGGTGACGATCACGCCGGACGCGCCGTTGTCCTTGATCGTGACTTTCGCGCCGGGCTGCACAGTCAGTTCCTTGGCCGTGAAGCGTTGTTCGCCCTTGAACTTGCCGTAGGTGATCCAGCGGTCGACATAGCCTTCGCTCGCCGTGTCGCCGTCGGGAATCGGTTCAAGATAGTGATGGTCCTTGAAGTGGGTGTCCACGTTCGCTTCCCAGTCGATTTGATCGACGATGAAGTCGAGGTCGTTGTGCTTGTCTTCCGGCATGTCCTTCACCAGCAGCGAGCGCGGCACCGGCCGGCCCTCGACGATGGACTGATACATGCCGAAGACATCGCTGCCCCACTGCGGTTCGTACGTGACGAGCGAACCCGGCGCGTGCAGGATGCACGGCCCGATGAGCCAGCCCGTGCCGGGCTTCAGGCGGTACGCCTTCGCCAGGTCGAGGATGCCGTTGTCGCCCTCGTTCCAGCGCTCGATGCAGCGGCGGACGTCCTCGCGGGTCGTGCCCGGTTCAAGGCCGTAGAACGTGTAGGGGAAATTGTCGCCGATGGCATTCATCTGCGGCGGGAAGTAATAGGCCTCGGGCTTGCCCTCGCGGCCGATCAGCGCCGCCTGCTCGAAGTTCTGGTGGAGGTGGTGCGGAATCGGCCCCATGTTGTCGAAGAACTTGCTGTAGACCGGCCACCGCTTGTACTTGTTCCAGATGTCCGCGCCGATGAGGTCCGCGCCAAGGCATTCGATGGCGTCGCGCAGCGTGAGGCGCTTGCCTTCATAGACGACGTAGCTCAGGCCCTCGTCGTCCGGCGCGCCTTCATTGTCCGCGTGCGTGGTTGAGGCGAACCAGCGCTCGTCGATGCCGCCGCGGTGCGTGCCCAGCGCATAGTAATCATCCGGATGCAGTTTCAGCCGCCGGCCCGGTTGCAGGAACGAACGCGGCACCCACGTGGGCGCCAAGCGCAGAATCCCCTTGCCCGCATCGAGCGCCTGACGCGCCGCCTTGCCCACTCCGTCGCCGCATATCGTTTCCATAAGCAACTCCTTCTTCTGGTCGATAGTTCCTGACTCAGCCACCCCGGACGCCCGCGCGCATCCCGCCCCAAGGCAGAGGTCCGCGCCCATCCAGGATGTCTTATAGCATTGCACCGAAGGAAGCGGCAAGTCGCCCCATCACAAGTCAGCAACCCGGCCGGACGAGGCGGCACTTCGTCACGCCGGGCTCACTTGTACAGCGCATCGAGTGTCTCCCCGATGAAGTCCTCTGTGATGTCTTCTGTATCGACGATGCTGTAGAAAAGGCCGGCATCCTGTTTGAATTGCCTGAGCGTCCGCAGACAGGCCCGGATTTCTTCCGCGCCCGCGTCGGGCACGCTGTAGCGCAGCCCGCAGCGGCGAATCAGGCCGGCCGAAAAGTCCGGGTCGTTCTGCTGCAGGCGGGAGATGACGAAGATGCCCAACCCCACGAGATCGCCGTGCAGGAAGTGGCGCCGGGTGAGGTGCTCCATGCCGTACGCCACGATGTGCTCCGCGCCTTCCTCGGGACGGCTGGTCCCGATGCGCGCACAGAACTCGACCTCGCGCCGGAACAGGTCCACAATCGTGTCGATCCCCTTCGGGGTGACCTCGAAAACCTCGTGCGCATTCCGGTCCAGTTCTTCGAGGCATTCGCGGGCAAGCTGGGCCACGTCCGGATGATACGCTTCACCCGTCTCCTCATGCGCGAGTTTCCAGTCGTGCAGCGCGGTGTGAATGCTGGCAATGTCGCAGGCGCCCGCCCGGTTCATCTCCTTCGGGGCCTTCTGGATCAGCCCGTAGTCTATGATGAGTTCCTCGGGAAAGAGGTCGCCCACGTACTGCACCTTCTTGTCCACACGCACGGCGATCATGTTCGTCAGTGGCGCATCGACGGAGACAATGGTTGGCACGAGCACCAGGCGGCATCCGCGCTTCCATGCGAGGTACTTCGCCGTGTCGCAGCAGGAACCGCCGCCGATGCCGACCACGACGTCACACGGCGGCAATGCCGCATCGGCCTGTTCCACGGTTGCGAGGTCCATGTCCGGGACAAGATGAAGCTGTGACGGCTCCCAGGGAATCGACTCCTGGAATACCCGCCAGGGGATGTCCATGCTCACCGCCAACACCCGTCCTGGAAGCTCTTTCAGCGCGGCGGCGGCGCCATAACCACTCAAGATCTTCGGGGCAACGTATGCGGACATACAGACTCCTTTTTGTCACAACGCGCACGCCTGCACTTCGCGGGCGGCAGAGACTGAAAGGAACGCCAACCGGAAGATTGGCGTTCCTTGACTCCAGTTCAACACAGTCTACGGGAGATAATCCTGCAGATTGACCACGGCCATGGTTTGCTCCGCCGCGGGCGCCGTGCCGTTGGCATAGGCCACGTGGATGTTCAGCACTAGATCGTCACTCGGCGCCTCGTAGACGACTGACATCAGATTGCTGCCGGGATTGACCGCCAGATTCGTGGCCTCTTCCATGACGGCCGGGGTGATGTGCCCGAGCGCGGCATTCAGCGCGGCAATGACCGGCCCGTCCGTGTCGTCCGGATTGACCGCGCCCGACCTCGGCCCCGCGTAAACCGTGAAAGGCAGCGTGTGCGGCGCATACTCATCCGCGGGGTCGTCTTCGCTCCAGACCATGAAGCCCGGGAATCCCTCGGGCCCGTTGATCCGCGCCTTGGCGTTCTGGCGGAAGTAACGGCCGTCGGAGGCGACCAGGTGCTGGCGCAGGAAGAGCGGATGCTGGACAAAGGTGTTCACGGCATCCCGGATGTTGCGCGCGTCATACAGCGCATCCCGGATAACCGTGCTGAAATGCGTTCCCGCCAGGCTGAACGGCCCCGGATCGCCGGGCAGGCTCGGATCCTGCAAGCCGGAGAGGGCCACCCCGGAGAGGCTGACGCCGGTGAGCGCGCCAACCATTCCAGCGAAGGTCACGTTCGCGTGCGGGAAGCCGTGCGCGACGTCGGGCACGTACATCACGATGCAGGGGAAGTCCTGGAGGCCGAGATCCAAGGCCCAGTTCAGCCCGAAGGACTGCAGCGTGTATCCATTGGCCACGGAATCGCGCGTCGTGCCGATCGCCAGCCCGTTCATCGAGGCCAGCACGGGAACCATGTTGGCGCGCCGGAGCATCAGCAGCCCGCCGTTGTCCGACGGGTTCGATTCGTCGTACAACCCGGCGCCTTCGGCGACGCCGATCAATTCATCCTCGAATCGGGACATGGCGCCGCTCGCCGCGGGATCGTAGCTCTGCGCAATCGTTTCCCACACCGCATCCAGGGCCGCGTTCGTCATCGACGGATACTTCAACTGCGCTCGCACGAGGAACGACGGGATGTGGTCATGGATCTCCGCATCCATCAACTCCCCGTACTGCCGGCCCATTTCCCGCGGCGTGCCCCGAACGACCACAAGCGGCACCGCATTCACACCGGTGCCCACGGTGTGGCGCGCGCCGGTAAACACCGGGTACTTGTTGGAGCCGTCCGGATTCTCCGGCAACACCCGGATGGGCGTCGTGTAGAAGAAGGGGAATGCATTGGCCGGCGCCGCCAGCGTTGAGGTGAAACTCAGTTGCACGAAGAACGCGGTATAGCCCGAGGCCGGCAGCGTGACCGAAGCGCGATAGCGGCCCGTGGATTCCGCAATCAGCGGGGTGCTGTTCCACAGATGCCCCTTGTACAGGCGGAAGTCCCGGCCGGAGGGATTCGTCGACGTCCACAACTTCACGGAGCGGACCGCGCCGCGCTCCACGGTCACCAGGATCGAACCGTCGGGTTCAAAGGACCAGCGGAAACTGGGCCGGACGAAGACGTCCGGAAGCATGGAGGCATAGAAACTGGCCAGGCCGGAAACCGGGTTGTTCGGATCCGACAGGTCGGTGAAATCGCCCAGTCCATGGCTCGAGTTGGGGACATAATTGAGGAATTTCTCGCCGGGGAGTTGTGCAAAGGACCACTGGGCGGCGTCGGGGAGGAAGAACTCGTCCCCGGCGGAGTTCATGATGTACTTCGGCAGGTCGTCCATGCGGCAGCGGTACTTGTACGGGTCCACGATTTCGAGCAGTTCCAGACCCGCGGCATGCTGCGGGTGATCTTCCGCAAAGCGGTCAAAGACCTGCTCCTGGGCGTAGGGATAGATCGCCGGCGACCAGTAGCCATAGGCGCTGAAGTGATGCTCCAGTTGCTTGGGCATGTTCAGAATGTCGATCACGATCGGCGCGATGGCCTTAACCCGGCCTGCGCCCAGCGGCCCGCTCTCGAAAGCGCCCGTCAGCCAGGTGGTCCATCCACGCTTCGAACCGCCCGAAACCACAAACTTGCGCACCGGGCTGGTGGGCGTCGTGGTCGGCGGCAACACGGCCGGATGCATCCTGCCCGTGTACATGTCCTGGACGGCGTCCATGGCCCGGACGGCACTTTTCACCATGGGCAGCAACAGCGGCCACGAGTTGTAGTCGGCGGGATCTCCGCCGTTGCTGTAGGCGTTCAGCCACTGGTTGTACGTGTAGGAGATAATCTCGTCTTCGGAGCGGGTGCGGAGTCCGGCTTCCTCAGTGAACTCGACCGATTCGTTCGGCACCTGTTTGAGGTCAATCACCACCGAGTCCGTGGCGGCGGCGATGAGCAGCAGGGTTTCATCCGTTGAAGCCGGGTCAGGCGCGCCACCACCGTTGCCGCCGCCGTCGATGAACAACAAGGCGGTATCGCGCGTAATGGGCTCGGAGCTGTTCGCCGACGGCGAAACCACGGTCATGTAATGCTTCCACTCCGCGGAATTCGTTCCCACAACCCGGTAGTCGGCGAGCGAACGCCAGGTCTGCGAAGTCAGGTCGACGACGTGGGCGGTGACTGTCTTGTCGCCCGCCGGCAGGGATACCGGAATCTGCGCCGAACTCACCACGCTGTAATCGAAGCTGCCGTCGTCCGCGGCGACATATTCGTCCAGCGCGGTCGTCTGGTGGTGGCAGTTGATGACGTTCTCCTGCGTCACGGAAGACGTGTTGTACGGCGCGTAACGCGCATCCGTCGTGACGGACAAGGTGACGGTGTAATCACCCACATGCGCATAAGCGTGCCGCGGATTGGCTTGGGTGCTGGTTTGGCCGTCGCCGAAATCCCACAGATGCGTGGCAATGCCTGCGGCGCTCCCGGGGTCGGAGGTATCCGTGAACTGGATTTGCTCCCCGGGGGTGACGCACGCGCTTCCCAGTGAGAAGGCCGCCGTCGGTGGCACCGGTAGCGCAATCCGGATGTAGTTCGCCTTGACGGCCGTCGAATCAAACACCTTGTGACTCACCGAATGGCTGTAGGTGACCTTGAGCGAGACGCTGTATATTCCAAGCGTGGCATACAGGTGTGTCGGGTTCTGGCCCGTGCTGATCCCGCCGTCCCCGAAGCTCCACAGGCGCGTCTCCACGGGGCGCACATGCGCCGTGGGGGTTTCGTCGGTGAATTGCACCGGATCGACGGTGATGCCCACGGTCGGCGTGGCGGAGAAATCGGGAACCGGGCGCGCATCGACGACAAGGTTCTGTTTGATCGTGGCGGAACGCGTCGGCGTAATGGCTTTCAGGGCAATCGTGTACGTGCCGGGATCCGTGTACACATGCGTGGGATTGGCTTCCGTTACGACATCGCTGTCATCGCCGAAATCCCACTCGTAACGCAGCGTTGCCTCGGTGCCCGCCGTCGTGGCGTTCGTGAACGTGAGCACGTCTTTCGTGAACGGGCTGTCATTGTCGACCTCGAAGGCCGGCACGGGCGGGGAGAACACGCGGATGTAATTCGTCAGCACTTTCTCGCCGGTGACATCGGGAGGCAGCGCGGTGCTCCCCACTTTCAATGTCACTGTGTAATCGCCCTCACGCTCGTAGGCGTGGCTCGGATTCTGCACGCGGCTCGTCTTGCCATCGCCGAAATCCCACCACCACAGATCCACCTCGGCCACGCCATCCGGCGAAAGCCCGGGCAGCGACTTGTCCGTGAACGCAACCGCTTCATCCGTCGAGGGATTCGTGTTGTCCGCCTCAAAGTCCGCGATCGGCGGCTTATTCGTCACCTGGACTTTCGTGGCACTCGTATGGATGCCATGCTCGGTGATCACGGTGAGCCGGACTTCGACCTCGCCCACGGCGCGGTAGACGTGGGTCGGATTCTGCTCGGTGCTGATGACCGAGTCGCCGAAATCCCACACCCAGTCCAGAATCGGGGCGGTGCCCGGGTCGGAGAGGTCCGTGAACTGGACCGGCACCAGTACGTACGGAGACACGCGGGACAAGGCGAATTTCGCCGTGGGCGCCACGGCTTGCTGCACGATGATGTAGTTCGTCTTGGTTTCGGTGTCGCTGGCCCCGAGGCTCGTAGTGACCGTCAACGACACGGTATAGAGGCCGGGATTCGCATACTGGATCACCGGACGCGCATCATGGCTGGTATGTCCATCGCCAAAATCCCACACGCGCTCGACCACCGGGGCCGCCGAGGATGTGGTGAGGTCATAGAAGGTCACTTCGTCGCGCTCGGTGATGGTCGTCGCCGAGGCCGAGAAGCCCGCGATCGGCGGCGTGCTGCCCGCCATGACATATGCGGGCCGTGCCAGCGATTCCGTGCGCGAACCGGCCCAGACTGAAAGCGTGACGGTGTACTCGCCCGCCGTGGTGTAAATGTGCGCCGGGTTTACCTCGTCGCTCGTGGTGCCATCGCCAAAATCCCAGCGATGCCGCGTAATGGCCCCCGCGGCCTCGGTCGTGAGACTCAGGTCGGAAAACTGAACCGAGCGGCCCAGTTCCGGCGTCCGCGTTGCCACCGAGAAGTCCACTTGAAGCAGGTCCGTCGCCACCACCTCAACCTTCTCCGAAGAGACACCGCCCCCCTCGAGCAAGACATAGCCCCGGTTGGTGCCCAGGGTGGTCTGCGAGCGGTCGATGCGCACCGGAATCTCCATCCGGTCAATGGGGCCGCCGCTCAAGCATTGGTTCGCGGCATCCGTGCATGCCTCGGGGATGATCCAAGGCGCGCTGGATTTCACCACCACCGGACCTAAGGTGGTGCCGCTGAAGTTCTTGCTCGCGAGAAAACTCATCACCGTCTTCGTCGCACCGAAGTCCAACTTGTCTGGCGAAACCAGCAGCGTGACGCCCACGTCTTCCGGACACCCGGACAGGACAAGGGCCACCGCCACGGCCAAGACTGCGCACGCCGCAAAGGACCGCATACCGAGCATGTAATAGACTCCTCGTTTCCAACCCCTTACGCGAGTCAAAGCGCGGGGCATGGTATCCCCATTTTCCACAGGTTAACCCACTAGCATGATGCCAGTTTCACACCGCCGTGTCAACAATCTATTCGCCCCGCTTTTTGGGGCGGGCCGTCCCCTTTCCCGGCGCATCGCCCGGCTCCGAATCTCCCGCCGCCCGGGGCTGTTCCGCCGGCGCGGAAACGCTTGAAGGAATTTCACATATTTGTGCTTTTGGTGGTAGAATCGGCGGTATGGCGTGGTGACGCGGCGAACAAAGCGTCCCGGCGCCGCGAAACTCCCTGTAATGATTCTGGGTCGAATCGGTACGTTATACTGGATAAGCAAGTTGGATGCGCCGGGTCCGGGGTGCCAAAGGCAGGACGCGGGCGCACGCAGCCGTTTGGCCCTGTCCGCCCAGCGCGATGCAGTTCAACAGTTTTGGAGGGTTCATGCGGAATTGGTTTCTTCTCTTTGTGGCCGTGCTGAGCTTGGCCGTCGTGTCCGGCTGCTATAATCAGGTTGAAGGCAAAGCGCCGGACACCGCCAAACCCGAAGCCAAGGCCGCCACCGAAGAAGTCCTCCTTCCCGTCCAGGTGGAACTCCCCAAGCGCGCCAGCATCTCGGCCTACTTCGAAACCACGTCCCGTGTGGTGGCGGAGAACCGGGTGGAGGTGCTTTCCAAGGGCATGGGGCAGTGTCTGAGCGTTCAGGTCGAAGAAGGCGACGAGGTCAAGGAAGGCCAGGTGCTGGCCGAACTGGACAAGCAGGAACTGGATGCGCGCCTGCGGCAGTCGCGTGTGGGCGTGGAACAACAGAAGGCCGCGTTTGAAATCGCGCAGCAGAGCCTGGAACAGGGCATCGGGGCGAAGGCGGAACGGGACAATGCCCGCTTCGCTTTTGAACAAGCCAAGGCCGCGCTCGAATTGCTCGAAGTCCAGATCAAGAATCAGACAATCACGGCGCCCATCAGCGGGATCGTGACGCGCCGGAACATCCAGCAGGGCGCGACCGTCAGCACGGGGATTCCCGCCTTTTCCATCGTGGATCCCACGTCGTTCATTCTTCCGATTAACGCGCCTGAGAAGGAGCTGAAACGGCTTCAGGTGGGCCAGGTGGCCAAGGTGGCCATCGACTCGCTTCCGGACAAGGAATTCGTGGCTCATGTCCGGCGCATCAATCCCAATGTGGACCCGATGAGCGGCACGGTGAAAGTGACGCTGGATTTCGACACGGAATCGCGCCAGTACTTGCGTGACTCCGCCTTCGCCCGTGTCCGCCTGATCATGGAAACGCACGAGAACGTGATCGTGGTGCCGAAGGATGCGATCGTCGAAGAGAATGCGCGCAGCTATCTGCTGCTTGTGAAGGACCAGGCGCCCGCCGCGGGCGCGGCCAGCGACAAGCCCATGCTCGTGGCCGACCGGGTCGAAGTGCAGACCGGGCTCGAAGACGGGACCAGCATGGAGATCGTGTCCGGCATCGACGACAATGCGCGCGTGGTCACGCTGGGACAGCACACCCTGAAACCCGGCACCTTCGTGGTGATCACCAACGCCCAGACCCAGCTCGACGCAAAGGCCAACCTGAATCCCGAACAGGTCCTCTCCGAGGCCGCGAAGGCAAAGGAGCAGGAAGCAAAGGCGCAAGAGGCAAAGGGTTCGTGAGCCTCGGCCCTATCTCATCCGGGGTTTCCTGAACATAGCGTGAGCACAGAGCGCCCGGGGACCGTGCAGAGGTCGCCGGCCGCAAGGGGGGTGCAGGCACGCAAATCGTCCCCGGGGGCTTCCGAAGTGAGGAACGGGGTGAACACCGTGTCCGGGCCGGTCCATTCATTCTGTTCGAAGCGCATGCCGAAGCGCACCGGTTCCTGCTGCATGTTGACAAAGACAAGGACAAGCCGCCGCCGCGCCTGATCCAGGTAAGCGGAACCCAGGAGCCCGTCGATGCGGTTGGCGCCGCTGAGTTCCACGCGTATCATGCCCGGCCGCACGAAACGGCTGTAGTTCCCCAGCGCCCACAGCAGCTTGCTCGGGATCACCGATTCGGGGTCGCCGGGATGCCGGCAGTCCGTGTAGATAAGCCCGTCCTTGTAGTCTTCCTTCGACACGGCAGTCCACCAGTGCCACGCGCTGGCATTGGCCCGGGTGAGGTCGTAGTGCACGGCCCGCGCAACCCACAGGGCAGTCTCCATGGAAAGATCCCGCGGTCCGCCGCTCTCCTTCAGGGGGCCTTTCATGACGCAGAATTCGGACATCCACAATTTCCAGCCGGGATACTCGGCCAGCTTGCCGCCGACCCTGCCGCGGATACGGAGGAAGATCCGCTGCAGGGGTTCGGCGCCGTAGCCGTGCGCACACAGGGTCTGTCCGATGCAGGCGCTGAGTTCAGGGTCTTCCGCGAAGCAGCGGAGGTATCCTCCGTACTCAGTGCCATAACGGCGGGTCGCCAGTACGTCCAGGTCCAGGAGCGCCTTGAACGTATTGCTCTCCGGCACGCGAATCTGCGTTGCCAGGCGGCGCGTCTTCAGGGCGTCGTTCAAGGCGAGAACCACGCGTTTGATATCGGCATTGCTGTAGCGGCAGCCTTCCTGGCCGCAATCCGCGTCCCACGACACGTGGGGCTCATTGACGGGACTGACATAGTCGAAGTTGACCTGTTCCGCCGCGTCGGGAGTGTCGCGAAAGTGGGCCAGAACATCGGCCAGAAACGCTGCGAATTGGGGTTCATAGCCCTCCTTGAGGTTGCTCGTGTCACGGCCGCCGTCCGCGTTTGTGTGGCCGTTGCGCGTCATGCGCGCGGGCGGGCTGTTGGCGAAGGCAAGAAAATAGGGAACGCCCCGGGCCTTCGCCGCGCGGAGGAACCAGCGCTCTCCGGCCTGGCGGCTCCAGTCGTAGACGCCCGGCCCCTGCTCAAAACACTCGGCTGTTCGCCAGGGATCGCCGATGCGGCCCGGGTCCGGTCCTGCCCCGATGTTGAAGCGCCAACAGGAGAGGCCGATGCCGTCCGTCATGGAGAAAAGCAGATCGGCGACCCTGTTCTTCCCGGCCTCGGACCATGCGCCAAGTTTCTGCATGCTCCAGCAGTCCGAGGCGCCGAAATGCTCTATCGTCTGGTACCGCCGCTCGGAGTCTATCGCAAGCGTGCGCGGCTTGGTTTCGGCGGACGCCCGCAGCGCCACAGCCAGCACGAGCCAGGGAATGACCCGCAACGCGAACGATGCAGGCAAACCAAGTATCGGATGCCGGGAATGCAACCTCGGGCAACGATGAGGTGATGCGCTCCTGCCGTGGTTTGACAAGGTGGATCGTCTCACGATTTGCGGGGGGCGGATAGTGTCCAAGGTGAAGAAGCTCTTTCGCGACAACCGTTTCAACAAGAGGAACAGGGAGAGTATGGCGGAATCGGGCATTTTCGCGCAACGGGTAGACGCGGCGTCCTCGCCGCGTCCGTTGGGACTGCTCACCCCCCCGCGTGCGGGGGGGGTAGGGGGGTAGGCCATCGTGTTCCTTCAGCTACCCTGTCAAGCACTCCCTGGCTCTTGCGCCTCGTGCGGCAAATCCGTGCTTCTTTGCGCCCTTTGAGTTCTATGTGGTTCAAGAGCGCTTCCCACGAAGCGCGCGATCATCGTGCGCCGGGGCAGAAGCCGTCCTCGCCTTCGGCACAGGCGTGATACCCGGAACCGTTGAAGAATTGCACAATCCGGAGCAATTCCCCCAAGCTGACGAACCAGTCCTGCGGCGCAAAGTCCGCGTCGTGCGGCGCACACGTCTGATCGCCCGGACCCGGGGAAAAGCCGCCCTCGCCCGCCGGATCGCAGTGATAGTCTCCGTAGAAGTAGAGTTGGATCATCCCAAGGAGTTCGGACAAGCTGATCCGCCCATCTCCGTCCCGGTCCGCGCTGTGACACGCCCCCCCGCAGCCCTCGCCTTCCCCCTCGCCTTCACCTTCCCCGCCGGCACGGTTCAGAGGCCAGGCATCGTCCCGACCGGGGCGACCGCCCAGTATCCACAACTTGTCCTTGAGGACTGTGGCCGTATGAAACGATCGCGCGTACCAGGGAGCATCGTCAAGTTGTTGCCAGACTGCCCCGTCCTCGGTACACCAGACGTCATCCAGGTACTCCGGCCAAGGGCGGCCGCAAGGATTATGGAGGTACTCCCCTCCGAACAACCAGAGCTTGTTGTCGAACACGGCGGTTGCGTGACCTCGGCGCACCCCCCATGGCGCGAACTCGGTTACCCGCGTCCAATTCACGCCGTCTTTCGTACACCACACATCGCTGCAATCATAGTCGTAACAGATATAATCAAAGTAACTGCCGCCGAGCACCCACAGGCTGTCTTGAAACACGACCGCAGAATAAGACGAGCGCGGAGCCCAGGGTGCATCGGCTGTAACGAGGTCCCAGTTTTCGCCATCCGCGGTGTTCCAGATATCATTGGAGAACAAATCACTCAAAACCCAGAGTCTGTCCCGAAACACCACCGCGGAGAAAAATTCGCGGCCGGACCAGGGGGCAACCGGCGTGACCTCAGACCAATTCAATCCGTCCTCAGACGACCAGACATCAGTCATTGAAAAAGACCCACCCATGATCCACATCTTGCCCCCGAAGACTGCGGTACCTGCTCCGCACCTCGGGGTCCACGCTGCATGCTCCGTCACTTGGACCCAGTTCGTCCCGTCCTCTGTACTCCATACATCGTTGAATTCATCCGGGTATCCATCATGGTTGCCGCCCAGCAGCCACCATTTTTCCTGGAATACGACACTCCCGTGCATGGAACGCGCGGGCCACGGAGGGTTCATTGGTGGAAGAGACCAAAAATAACTCGCAACCTTTGGGGCCGCCGGGCACGAGGCGAAGGCCGGTTGGAGACCCTGCGCCATGATCGAGACACATAAGATGACCACCAGACCTTTAGGAATGACGCTTTCAGCGATCATCTAGGATGAACCTCCGTGCGGCGCGATCCGCGCCGGGCACCTAAAGTCATTGATCCAGGTACTTGTCGTTTGAGCAGTTGGGACACCCGGCGGGCAATAGATCATACTCGATCCCGTGGATAAGGAGATTTCCGGTTGGCGGGCGCCGCTCAGCACCGGGCGGCAACTCCGTGTCATTAAAGTCGCGCAACTTGAGATCGCCCCCTGTTGTGATCGAGCAAGCGAGTTCCTTGTCGGTGTTCCGGCGGACTTCCAGCGCATTTGCACCGCCCGACATCTCCGCGGCACTCTGCCTCTGGAACAATGATCCGGCAAGATGAAGGTTGCCGTTAATATCGACAGCGGCAACCTGCGAACACGTCAGAGGGTCTCTTGCACTATACAATACGACCCCTGGCCACTCCACTGAGACGTGCTCATGAATGGCAGCGCCTTCCGGCATCAGCAGCACATTCCCGTTCTCCACAAAACGGACGAGTTCAAGCATGTCTGTAGCAGCGCAATGCTGATCCCTCCCTTCCTGTATAGCATGCCGAAAGAAGAAGATCAAGCCTTTCTTTTCATGCGAGCGTTCTGATAGAGGGGTTCGGGTGTCCTTCGGGTATGGCTGGGGCATTAAAGGATAGTCTGTTTGCGATTCCGGGCGACGCGCGGCAAACAAACGGAGAGCGCCGATCCTTCGTGCGGAAGGACGGGCGCTCCCCGCAGCCGGTAACGATGGGATGCTACTTGAGGATCGGGGTGAGGACGATGTTGCGGTACTGCACGCCGGTGTGGTCGCCCTGGAGGTAGATGGGGCCGGGCCGGAACTCATCGGCCCAGAGGGCGCCGCCGGTGCAACCCGCCAACGGCGCGTTGTCGATGATGGTCTTGCCGTTGAGAATGACCGTGACGTGGCGGTCCAGGAGGGTGATGTCGTAGGTTTGCCATTCGCCGGCGGGCTTTTCGGCGGCGAGGGCCGGGGTGATGCGGCTGTAGATGCCGCCCATGTTATGCGGGTCGAGGGGTTTGCCGAACGTATCGGCCACCTGGACCTCGTAGATGCCGCGCAGGTAGATGCCGCTGTTGCCGTTGGGCAGCACGTTCACTTCGAGCTTCAGATTGAAGTCCTCGAATTCCTTTTCTGTGCGGAGGTTGCCGTAGTTGATGTGCGGCTTGCCTTCCTGCTGCTTGGGATCGTTGATGAGAATGCCGTTCTCCGCGCGCCAGCCGTTCACCGCATTCGGATCCGTCAGCTTCCATCCGCTCAAGTCTTTGCCGTTGAAGAGGACTTGCGCCGGGCCCATCTTTGCCTTGGCCAGGTCGGGTTTCGCGGGCAGTGCCGGAATCCGCTTGCCCGTGAATTCCGCCTTGTCCACGCCCGAGCCGTCGTTGCGGGGATTCGACTGCGTGCCGCTGAGGACGTCGCCCGCCACGGAGCACGTGAAGGTTTCGATGATGCGCTGCTTGCCGGTCACTTTGCCGGAAGCATCCTTCTTGTCGACTTCACGGCTGCGGGTGGCGGACAGTTTGCCGCCCTCCAGCGAAACGCTGTCCAACGGGTTCACGCTGCCTCCGTACCACAGCAGGCTGCCGGCGAGTTTGCCGTCCTGCGCGACGACTTCGAGCCAGCCCGCGCCGTTGTTGGGCAACGCCAGGGCCCACCTCCCGACAAACGGCTTGGCCGCATCCTGCGCCGAGGCCGCGCCCGCCAGCAGCAGCGCCGGCAGAAGCACAAACAAGAGTGACATGTAATTACGCATGGGAAGTCTCCTTAGATTTCCGCCCTCTCGCGGTGCGCCCACTATGCACCACGCGTTTCGCGAATTCAAGGCGCCGCGCTCCCGCGGGCTGTTCCCGGAAACCCGGGTTTGCACCGGCCCTGCCACGCGCGGTAGTCTGCCGCGTGTTTGCAGGCGCCGCATCAGGAGGTGGACATGATGCAGATGAATCGCAGGCAGTTCTTTGTGCTGACCGGCGCGCTGGGGTGGGCCGGTCTCGCGCGGGCGCAGAGTGCCGGGGCGTTCTCTTTTGCCGCCGTCAATGACCTCCATCTCACGGACGAGGCAAGCACGGCCGCGCTGGGGAAGGCGGTCGATGCCATCAACGCCCGGGAGGACGTGGCGTTCACAGCCGTTCTCGGCGACGTCAGTTCCTCGGCCCTTCCGACAGAACTTGCGCTGGTCAAGTCCGCCCTGGACCGGCTGCGCAAGCCGTATTACGCGGTGCCGGGCAATCACGATCGCGCGCCGAAGCGGAAAGGACACGTTGAAGATCTATTTGAGAAGACCTTCGGGCCGGCGAACTGGGTCCGGGATCATGGAGACTGGACGCTGATCGGCATCGATTCGTGCACGGGCACGGCGTCGGAGGTGACGTTATCCGTGGGACGGCTCCTCTGGCTCAAGCAGCACCTGGAGAAGATACCCAAGACCCGCCCCATCGCCCTGTTCCTGCACCATCCCCTGAATCCCCACGCCGTCGCCTACCGCATCAAGAACGCGGAGGATGTCCTTGCCCTCTTCGCGCAGCACAACCTCAAACTCTCGGCCTCGGGCCATTTCCACGGCAACCAGGTCGAAGAACAGAACGGCATCCTCTATACGACCACCGCGTGCTGCACCAGCACTCGCGGAAATCACGATGGCACCACCGCCAAGGGCTACCGGCTCTTCCATTGCCGCGACGGACAAGTCACCACCGAGTTTGTCGAAGTGGCCTTTTGAAGGGAAAGTCGGCGGCTTCCGCTGTGCTGTACTCACCCTGCGCATGGCGCTGACCTTTGACGACTTGCCCGTCGCATTCCGGTTGCAGTTACTTGGGGTGGCACGGGTACCGTTGGGCGACGCTTGAGCGGGTACAGAGCGTTTGCTTCCGGGGTCCGCTTACCGAACGGTCGGTTGGCAGGAGCTTCGCCCGAAAAACGAGAATTTCCACGATTTTCGCGGTTATTTCCCGCACTGGCCCATCCAGGGCCTCCGTAGAAGTCCACCATCAACGGCATGCTCCGGGCTGAATTTGCTTTTCGCCCCCCTCCTGGGGTAGCATCAACGCCTCTCACCGCCATTGTGCGGAGACGAGGTCTGTCCAGCGCCGTGCGGCGGTTTTCGCCGGGAAATGCAGCCGTCCAGGCACCGGAAACGGCACAAGAACGCGGACGGGCAAGCATGGTGAATTCCAGTGGTCTCCCGATGACCGCTGACGTTGTATCCGTGGGTTCCGTATTCGGCAATCGTAAGATGGCCATCACATAGGAGGGAAAAGAAAGTATGCGGTCAAATCATTCCCATTGGCCTCCAGGATCGTTTCTTGGGAGGCTCGTACTGTGCGCGCTCGCACTCGCCATCCTGCTTCCGGCCGGCATGGCCGGGGCGAGCGAGGCGGAGCTGAAGATCCCCGATCTCGCCTCCGTGAAGTTCCTCGGCGGATTGAACGGCCACAACCTGCTGTTGTTCGGGCTGATCATCTGCATCGGCGGCGTCGGGTTCGGCCTGCTGCAGTTCACGCGCATCCGGAATCTTCCGGTGCACCGGTCGATGCTGGAGATCTCGGAGTTGATCTACGAGACCTGCAAGACCTACCTGATCAATCAGGGCAAGTTCCTGATGCTCTTGTGGGTGTTCATTGCCTCCATCATCGTGGTGTACTTCTTCTTCCTCCTGCACTTCACAGTGGCCAAAGTGCTGACGATCGTTCTGTTCAGCATCGTGGGCATCCTGGGCAGCTATGGCGTGGCGTGGTTCGGCATCCGGATCAACACGTACGCCAACTCGCGCACGGCGTTCGCGAGCCTCGGCGGGAAGCCCTTCCCGACCATGGCGATTCCGTTGCAGGCGGGCATGAGCATCGGCATGCTGCTGATCTCGGTGGAACTCGTGATCATGCTCTTCAT
>CAILVY010000279.1 GCA_903837785.1 Candidatus Hydrogenedentota bacterium | reverse complement strand
GGCCACGCCGGCGGCGAGAACCCGCCCCCGGCGATGCAGTGCGTCGGCTTCATCGTGACATTGCAGCGTGGCGCGGAATGGGCGGCCACCGGGCGGGTAACCCAGGCGGTACCGGCCGATTTCCCCACGGACAAGGAAGTCAGGAAGTGGAAAAACTTCCGCGCGCCGAATCTCGACGCGTTGCTGGCGCAAATCGCCACGTATCAGTTTGGAGACAGCCTTGAACCGCAAATGGACCTGGACGCGATGCTGCGCAATGCCACGAGCGCGCGAAAGCCGCTCGCGCCGTTCGAGCAGAAGTTCATTTCGCTCCTGCAGTCCGATGCCTCCTTGGCTGCGAAAGAATATGTCTGTATGAAACTGAGCGAGATCGGCGGCGAGGCAAGCGTGCCTGTGCTGGCGGTCATGCTGACGGACGACAAAACCTCCGACATGGCCCGCTATGCGCTCGAACGCATCGCAACGCCCGGCGGGGACAACGCGCTGCTCGCCGCGCTGCAGCAGACATCCGGGAAGACGCGCCTCGGCATCATCTCAAGCCTGGGAGTGCGGCGCCACGCCGGAGCCGTGCCCGCACTGGCCCGGCTGACGGCGGATGCCGATCTGCCGACGGCCGCCGCGGCCGTGGCTGCCCTGGGCCGCATCGCGAATGAGACGGCGACACACGCGCTGGCGCAGGCCAAGACCACCGCTTCGGGCACTCTCCTTGACCTCGTGCTCAGCGAGTACTTGAAATGCGCGGAACAGTGCGTGGCCGGCAACAGCAAGAAAGCGCTGGAGATCTACGCCGAATTGCTCGCACCCGAGTGCCCGGAACCCATCCGTGTGGCCGCATTGCGCGGAAAGATCGCGGCCTCGGGCGGCAAGGCGGGACTCGTGATCGCCGACGCCGTGAAAAGCGGCGATGCGGTCCTGCAATCCGCGGCCATTGCGGCCGTGCGCAAGCTCGAGGGCGCAAGAGCGCTCGAAACCATCGCGAAGGAACTTCCAAAGCTCGGCGTTCCGGCACAAGTCCAGTTGCTGTCCGCCCTCGCCGATCGCGGCGAGCGCATTGTCTTGCCGGCGGCCGTGGCCGCCCTGGCCAGTCCGGAAGCGGATGTACGCCTGGCCGCGCTGCAGGCCCTGGCAGTCCTCGGCGATGATTCCACAATACTGACTCTGGCGAAGCACGCCGCGTCCGCGCAAGGCCAGGAGGCCGAGGCTGCGCGGAATGCCCTCTATCGGAACCGGGGAGACAAGACGGATGCGGCCATCGTCGCCGCGATCGCGGCCGGGGAAGCCCCCGTTCGGATTGAGTTGATCCGGGCGGCCGCAGCACGGCGCGTCCTGGCTTCCGGCGAGGCGCTCGTGACGGCCGCAGGAGATGCCGATCCCTCCGTCCGCGCGGCGTCGCGCAAGGCCCTCCAGGCGATAGCCGATGCTGCACTGGCGCCGAAGCTCGTGGCGCTCGTGCTGAGCGCGCCGAACGAAGACGAACGAAAGGAAGCAGTGGCCGTGGCGGCCTCGACGGCCAGGAAGGCCGCGGATAGTGCTCAGCGGACCGAAGCGGTCCTTGCCGCGATCGCGACGGCGCCGTCGCCGGAAGCGAAGGCCGGTCTGCTTGCCACGCTGGGGCAGATTGGCGATGACGGCGGCCTGCCCGCATTGCGCGAGGCGTTGAAAGACGCCAATCCTGCGCTCAAGGCGGCGGCCATTCAGGCGCTGTCGATCTGGCCGTCCGCGGCCCCGAAGGATGACCTCCTGGCGCTCGCCAAGGAGGCGCCCGCCTCGCCGGAAGGCGTGCTCGCCTTGCGCGGTTTCATCGGACTGCTCGGACTGAAGAGCGATCGTCCGGCAGACGAGACTGTAAAGTTGTATCAGGAGGCGATCTCGGCCGCGGTCAATGATACGGAGAAAGAACTGGCGATCAGCGGGCTCGGCGCGACGAAGAATGCGGCCGCACTCCCCGTGCTCATCGCAACGCTGGGCGATGCCGCCGACGCATTAAAGGCCGCCGCGATCAAAGCACTGGCCGAGTGGCCCGATGCGGCGCCGTTGCCGGAACTGCGGAAAGTCGCGGCGGACTCGCCCAATCCCGCCCACAGCGTGCTGGCCCTGCGCGGTTATGTGCGCCTGATCAGCCTGGATGCCGCGCGCGCGCCCGAGGAAACGGCCGGGATGTACGAAGATGCCATGAACCTCGCGAAGAGCCCGGATGACAAGAAGAGCGTGCTCTCCGGCCTGTCGAACACGGGCAATATCGCGGCCTTTCGCATCGCGGCCGCCTCGATGGGCGATGAGAACCTGAAGGCCGAAGCAGAAGTGGCCGCAGTGAAAATCGCAAAATCCGTCGCGGGCAGTTATCCGCAGGAAGTCAGGCAGACGCTCGAGCAGATCGCGCAGGCATCGCAGAATGAATACGCGGCGCAACAGGCCCGGGAACTCCTGAAGTACGTGGATCAATTGCAGGAGTACATCACCGCCTGGCAAGTGGCCGGGCCCTTCATGAAAGACAACGCGGCGGCGGACAAGCTCTTCGACGAAGTGTTTCCGCCGGAAGATCCCGCCGCCACGGGCGTGGCCTGGCAAGTGATGCCCGTCTGCACGAACAAGGACATGCCGTTCCTGCTCGAACTCGAGAAGCTCTGGCAGGGCGACAACCGCTGCGCCTATCTGCGCACGGCCATCTTCTCCGACAAGGCCCAGGCCGTGAAACTCGAACTCGGCAGCGACGATGGCGTCAAGGCGTGGCTCAACGGCGAGGTGGTACTCGCGAAGAACGCGGTCCGCCCCTGCAAGCCGGGCGAAGACAAAGTGGACGTCAGCCTCAAGGGAGGCTGGAACACGCTTCTGCTCAAGATCACGCAAGGCGGCGGCCAGTGGTCCGCCTGCGCCCGCTTCCGCACCGCCGACGATCAGCGCGTCGCGGGAATCCGCTTCGACGCCGTCCCCCCGCAGCAGTAAGCCTCACGATACATTTCCTGGGAGCGCCGGCATCCTTAGCTGGCACGGATGCCAGCGCTCCCGATGACAATCGTGTGGGAGACAATGCCTCATCCCGAAGTGCGTCTGCCTATTCCCCGGTGAATTCGGCGGGCCGTTTCTGGAAGAAGGCCATCAGGGCTTCGGAGAAGTCGGAGGACTTGAAGCTCTCGAACATTTCCTTGTTGGCGAGCCGGGTGGCCTGAACGAGATCCGTGAAAGACGATTCCCAAACCTGCCGCTTGATGACGCCTGTGGAGCGCGGAGAGCATTGCGTGGCAATCTGAAGCGCGGTTTCGCGCGCGGCATTCAGGAGTTCGGCGTGGGGGACAACCCGGCTCACAAGTCCCAGCCGCAAGGCTTCCTCCGCGTTGACAGTGCGGCCGGTGAGCATGAGGTCGAGCGCATGGCCCAGCCCGACGAGCCGCGGCAGAATCCACGCAATGCCGTGTTCGGCGATCAGACCGCGCCGCGCGAACAGCGTGCTGAGTTGCGCGTCATCGCTGGCGATGCGAATGTCGCAGAAGAGCGCGTGCACGAGGCCCAGGCCCATGGCGTAGCCGTTGAGGGCGGCGATGATGGGCTTGCCGATGCCCACAGGGAATGAATACGGCATGCGGAAATCCTGCCGGACCCCGTCAACGCCAAAGGCCAGCGCCTCAATCTCCGCTTCATCCATGCCGAGCGATCCGTCTTGGGCGCTCGCGAGAAGCCCCATGTCGGCCCCGGCGCAGAAGGCGCGTCCCGATCCGGTGACGATGATGGCGCGCACATCATTGCGCTTGCGGGCGTCTTCAAGGGCCTGGCGATACTCCGCGTCCATCGCCATCGTCCAGGCATTCATCTTGTCCGGACGGTTCAACGTAATCGTGGCGACGCAATCCGAGACTTCGTAAACAAGATCATTGTAGGCCATGACTGACTCCCCGCGGTTCGCAAAGTTCCGCGCAGTATATCGGCCGGGCCGGACCGGGTCAAAATGCGCCGGGCGTGCGGCGGCGCAGGCGTCTTGCGCTGGCCAGCAGGATCATCAATGCGAGTGCAAGCACGAGGCCGTCGCCGAGCCGCTGAGGCGGCCAGGACAGCACGGCAGCATGCTCGGGAACGCTTGGCGCCGCGGCGAACTGCACGAGGCCTCCGTGCGTAACCAGCACGCCAACGTACGTGGCATTGCCCAATGTCACGGAAAGCATCGTATCGGGGACCATCCAGCCGCTCACGCTTTCGGATGGGTACCACTGCGCCGTCCGGCCATCGTCGTGATAGTAGTAGAGCACCGCGTTGTCCGGCGTCAGTCCATCGGGCAGCGGCAGCCAAACGCGTTGCGGCCGCGTGTAGGCTTCGAGCGGCACCAAGTGGTACACGGAGCCCTGGCCGCCCTCCAGTTCGGGGCCAACCCCCGGCAATTGCCGAAGCACGGACGCTTCGAGCATGTCTTCCGCGCCAGGCATCGCGATGGACGCGGCATCGGGCTGCCAGATCGGCAAGGCCGAATCCGCTTCGGGCTGGATCGAGAACCGGAAACTGAGCGGACCGATTTCCGCGCCGGACGCCGTTTGAGCACCCGCGCTCATTTCAATGATGCCGCCGACACGCCATGGGCGTTGCGGATAGTACGCGACCCAGCCGTCGCGCGCGCTCGATGCATTGACCGGAACCCACGATACCCGCCTGTCACTCAGGCCCGGGGCGAGCACTTCACCCCAGACGCTCGTGATGTCCTCGTCCGCGCGGACGCGAATGAAAAGGGCCGATTCCGGATAGGCAATCCGGGTGGCTGCATCCAGGACCCCGCCCGGCAGAACTTCCTGAACGACGGACAGCGAAGCCCATGCGGCCTTGCTCGAAGCTGCGCCCCGATAACCCTGATCCGAGGCACTCTTCTCGCTGACGCACGTAGCGTTCTTGCGCGCCTCGACCCAGTAGTAATGATAGTGGAACGTGGCCGGAGGCGTGCCGCCGCACGAACAGCCCTGAGACGCGCCCGTCTCAGGCGCCGCTGCCGTTGTGTCGTTGTACAACGGCACGGAGATCCAGTCGCTAAGAGCCGTCGCCGTGCTCGGATCGTCGCTGTCACTTCTCCACACGCGGTAGCCCGTCGCGCCTTGAACGCCGTCCCACGTCACGGAGACGTAGTCCGGATAGGCGCCGTCGCTGGCCGACACATTCAGGGGGGCCGCGGGAGGATTCGTGCAATTGCTGCCGCCCGTGCTGACAAGAACCGTTGCCGTGTCCGGAGCACTGATAAACGTCCCGTCGCTGACGAGCAACTGAACGATGTACTGCCCCGTCTTGTCCGCGACAAACGACGGTTGGGCCGTGCCCGGGTTGCCCAGCGCGGCCGTGCTTCCTGCAGGCACGGAAGTGAAACTCCACTGGAACACCAGTTCCTCGCCGTCCGGATCTGAACTCTGGCGCCCGTCCAACTGCACGAGGTCGCCAACCCCCGCCGACTGATCCAACCCGGCATTGGCGCTGGGCTTGCTGTTCAGCGTGCTGACGGCAACCGTGTCTGCCGCACTGCCGAGTTCCCCGTCATTCACGACCAATTGGATGATGTAGCTGCCCGACAGATCGACGCGGAAATTGGGCGTGGGGGACGCAGGGTCATCGAGCGTGGCCGTGCTGCCGGCCGGCTTCGTCGTGAACGCCCACGAGTACGTGAGCGGATCGCTGTCGGGATCGGAACTCCCGCGGCCGTCGAGCCAGACGAGTTGGCCCGCCAGCCGTGTCTGATCGGGCCCGGCATTCGCCGTGGGCGCGAGGTTCCCCGTGCTGATTGTCACTGTGTCGGGCGCACTGTACAGCACGCCGTCCGAAACCAGCAGTTGCACGACATAGGTCCCGGCCGAGTCCAGCGTGAACTTCGGGTGAACCGCGGACGGATTGTCGAGCGTCGTGGTACTGCTGGGCGGACGCGCTGTGAAGCTCCAGGCATACGTCAGCGGGCTGCCATCGTAATCGAAGCTCGCGCTTCCGTCCAACGTCGCCTCCGCACCCACCTGTGCGGTCTGGTCGGCGCCCGCATTGGCCACGGGCGCGCTGTTCCCCGTGCTGATCGTCACGTAGGCAGGCTCACTGGAACCGTGAATATCACTGACGATTAGCGCAACGCGATACTCGCCCGGAGCGTCAACTGTGAAGCACGCCGTGGGGGTATTAAACCCTTCGAGGACGGCCGCACTGCCTGCCGGCAGCGAATCGAAGCTCCAGGCAAACGTGATCGTGTCGTTGTCAGGGTCCGCACTGCCGCTGCCGTCGAGGCAGATGTGCTGTCCGATCTGCGCCGTGCGATCGCTGCCCGGCTCGGGCACGGGCGGCGTGTTCATCGTGCTGATCGTAATCGTGTCGGGTTCGCTGTCCGTCTTGCCATCGTTCACGAGCAGCTGGGCCACATACGATCCAGCGAGATCGATGACGAAAGTCGCGTGGACGCTGTTGGCGTTCTGAAGCGCGGCCTCGCTGCCGGCCGGCCGTGAAACCAGGCTCCACGAGAAAGTGAGCGGGTCATTGTCCACATCGCTGCTGCCGCTGCCGTCCAGCGTAACCGTCTGGCCGATCCCCTGTGACTGGTTCGGGCCGGCCTCCGCCACGGGCGCGCTGTTCTCCGTGCTGATAGTCACAGTATCCGGTGAACTGTCGAGTTGGCCATCGTTGACGATCAGTTTGACCACGTAATTCCCGCGCTTGTCGGCGACAAAATGCGGGGAAACTGTGTCGGCGCCGCTCAGCGCGGCGGTGCTGTTCGTTGGCTTCGACAGCAGGGTCCAGGCGTAACTCAGCGTGTCGCCCTCATTGTCGTGGCTGCCGCTGCCGTTGAGGGTGACTGTCCCGCCCACCGCCGTGGTCTGATCCGGGCCGGCATTGGCTGAAGGCGCCGTGTTGAGCGTGCTGATCTTAACCGTGTCCGGAACGCTGTCCGTCTTGCCGTCGTTCACTACGAGGCTGATCGTGTAATCGCCATCCTTGTCCACGACGAAACTCGGCGTGACCGAAGTGGCGACATTCAAGACGGCCGTGCTGCCCGCGGGCTTGGACGAGATCGTCCATGCGTACGTAAGCGAATCTCCGTCCACGTCGTGGCTTCCGCTTCCGTCCAGCACCGCCGTCTGTCCCACCTGCCGGTTCTGGTCCGCACCGGCATTGGCCACGGGCGCACTGTTCAGCGTGGTCACCGTGGTCGTATCGGGCGCGCTGGAGACTTTGCCGTCGCTCACGACCAGCTGGACAACATAGGCGCCCGGACGATCGATGGGCAGGGTCGGCGCGGCCGAACCGGCGGCGGCCAGGACGCTGGCACTCCCCGCGGGCTTCGACACGATGCTCCAGGTGTAGCCCAGCGCGTCTCCGTCATCATCCGAACTGCCGCTGCCGTCGAAATGAACTGTTTCGCCCACGTGGGCCGTCTGGTCCGGTCCTGCATCGGCCACGGGCGGCGTGTTGGACGTGGTCACTGTCACGGAATCGGGCGCGCTGTTCGTGAATCCGTCGTTCACGATCAACTGAATTGTATAGCTGCCGGGTTTGTCCGGAACAAAACCCGGGTGTGCCGTGGCCGCGTTCTGCAGTGTTGCGGTGCTGGCACTGGGCCGAATCGCAAAGATCCACTGATACGTCAGGGGATCTCCGTCCACGTCGCTGCTCGCGCTGCCGTCGAGGGTTACCTGCACGCCCACCTGCCCTGACTGATTTGCGCCCGCGTCGGCCGTCGGCGCAATGTTGTTCGTCTTGATGGTTACCGTGTCCTCGGGGCTGTTGGCCGTTCCGTCGTTGACGACAAGGCGCAGCACGTAGGAACCCGGTTGATCGAGCGTGAAGCTGGGGCTGATCGAGGATGCGTTGTTCAAGGCTGCCGTGCTCGCCGCGGGCCGCGAAACGAAACTCCAGAGATACGTGAGCGGATCGCCATCCGGATCGGAGCTGCCGCTCCCGTTCAGGAGCACCGTCTGGCCCACCGCCCGCGTCAGATCGCTTCCCGCATGGGCCACGGGCACCCGGTTGGCCACGGTGACTGTCAGCGAATCTGGCGGACTGCTTGCCACACCATCGCTGACCACAAGCTGGATTACGTAGCTGCCGCGCAGGTCCGCCGTAAACGATGGCTGGGCCGCCGACGGGTTGTTCAGGGCCGCGGAACTGCCTCCAGGCTTGGAGGTCATCGTCCAGGCATACGACAAGGTGTCGCCGTCAGCGTCACTGCTCGCCGTCCCGTCCAGCGTAACATGAGCATCCTCGAAAACACTCTGATCCGCGCCCGCATTCGCAACCGGGGGCGTGTTGACTTGTGTCGTCGAATTGAAGGTGATCGTGTACGTGCCGGTGCTGTTGAAATCGAAAATGTGCACCTGGCGCTCTTCCACCGGCTGATTGGACGCGTTTCTCACTACGCGATTCGTCAGCCACACATTCTCCGCGTCGAGCGCTCCATCGTCGCTGCGCAACACGGACGCAAGTTCGTAATCTGCCGGGGCGGGATTCGTCACCCGGAAATAGGACCACCCGCTGCCCGGCGTGGCGCTCAACGTGTATCGAAGCACCGCCGACTTGGCCAGGGGAGTCATGGTTCCGTTCGTCACCGGCGTCACCGGGAACACGGCCCCCGAACCCGCATACACGGCGTCCGGCAGGCGCTGGGAGTCTGCTGCATCGTTCACCAGAAAGTCCGGCAATCCATCGTCCGATGGCTGGTTTACTCGAACAACCCGGATGAGATCGTGCGCCGCGGGAACCCCCAAGGGCAGGACTTTGGCGAGATGTTCCGGGTCTTCCACTGCAATCACTGTGTCAAAGGAATCCAATTCCCCGGAAATCGGCGCGGACATGTTCCAGAGCGCCACCCCGGATGCCCCCGAAGCGATTCCATCCAGGCCGAGCGACAGCGCGGCACGGAGCGGCGTCACGCCCAACTGCGCACTCAGCACTTTGAACTGGCCGAATGGATTGCCGTCCAGCCCCGCCAGGACAGGTTCCGCCAGGGTCACCGAGAGCTGGTCGAGCGCAGCCGCACCCGCGTTGAGCACCTGCAAGCCGCACGCGAACGGCTCCTCCGGCTCGACAGCGCCCGTGAGGGGATCGTCCCCATACACGCTGCTGGGATAGAAGACGCGCACGTCCAGGGCAAGCGCCGGCGCCACCAGGAGCATTTCGGGAACCGCCGCCAAGGCAATCGCGGCGCTATCCCGCACTCCGCTCAGATCCACGCGAAGACTGTACTGAGAATCCGTCGCGCCCGCGGCGCTCTCCAGCGGCATGATGCTCCAGAGCGCGGTGGCAGTGGCGCCTCCCGCGAGACTTCCACCACCGGAGAGATCGCTGATGCCCGTGTATTCCGGAGCGGAAAGGACAAAGTGCGCCGTCGCATCACTCCCCAGCGCATCCTCAATCTTCAGCGCCGCCTGAATCGCCGTAACAGCGGCCTCTCCGGCCGGCACGGCCAGGTTCAGTTCCGCCTGGAACGCGGTCAGCGGCAATACATGATGTTCGCTGCAGTGCAGGCCCGCCGTGAAACAGGTGGTCCCCGCCTTGGAGGCCAATGCGGCGAGAGGTTGCTGTTTGGCCTGACTCAGCGCGGTGACCACCACGCCGCTGCTCATCGCATTGCCGTCGGTTCGGAAGCTGACTTCGCCCGAAACACTCTGCGCACCTGTCGACGCCGCGGACACACGAAGCCGGTACGTGAAGCTCAGCGGAAACTGTGCCGGCGCGGGAACGATGAACCAGACAAACGGCAGGGGGCTCGTGTCCCCGGACTGCGGATACAACTGCGGCATTGAACCGCTCACCATCGAATCAAACTCCCAGCCGTCCGGGATAAGTTCCTGCAAACCCAGCGAGGTGATGGTTTTATTGCCCGAAAGAATGCTCAACGTCGCGGTGAAGTCCTTCGTCGCGCCCGGCGTATACGTCGAACCGCCCACCGGGGTGCGCGTGAGCCCCATGACAATCTCGCCCTCGCCTTCGCCCTCGCCTTCGCCTTCGCCCTCACCCTCGCCTTCGCCCTCACCCTCACCCTCACCCTCGCCCTCACCCTCGCCTTCGCCCTCAGCAGCGCAATCGAGCGCCACGGAGAACGCGGGGGAGGGGGTGTACAACTTGTGTTCGGCATTGAACATGTCCGGCGGACCGTAGGACGGAGCGGCCTCCGGGCACAGACTCTCCGGAAAACGGAGTGAGATGGGCTCACGGCGCCACTCCGAGACACCGTCGACCTCCCAGGCATAAAGCAGGCTGGAAGCTTCAGCGGCCGTACAATCCACCGCCGCCCCCGTGTCCGTCACGAGCACTGGAACCGTGATCGACTCGCCGGGAGCAATTGCTCCAATAACACTGATGAGCGGCGTGCAGTCGAAACGTGAATCCGCGCCGAATTCGAGCAGGGCACTGTGCGCCGGCAGCGTGCCGTGATTTGTCAGCGTCACGTCGATCTGCGTGGAGGCCGATTCCTGTGCACTGAGGTCCAGCACCGGGGGATCGACCGTCACCACCGCGGCGGCCTGCCCATCCTCGAAGTCCAACGCAACATCATACGTGCGCGAAGCGTCGGCCGCGTACTCAATCGCCGTCCAACGTTGCTGGACAAATACCCGGTGCAGCCGCACCTGCTGCTGCAGTGTGCGGCCGGATTGCACGACGAGGGTTTCGGAATGCATGGCGTGCAGATCGCTGGACACTTCGAGGTTGTAAACGCCGGCCGGGACACTCGACATATCGGCCCGCCCGAGGATATTGCTCGTGGCGGAGGCGACGGCCGCGCCGGTGGCCGGATCCCGGAGCACCGCGCGCGCGTTCTCAACCTTGGGCTGGGCCAACTCTTCGAACGTGAGTTCATCGGTCATCGTCAACTGGAGATTGCCCATGGCCTGATTGACCACATTGATTTGCAGCGGCACAGTAACTGCCACAGTGTCTCCCGTCAACAACTGGATCGAGGTCTGCAGCAACTGAATCGTTGCGTCCGCCGGAGGGGTAAGCTGAAGGATTACGGGAACCGTCTCGCCCGGCAGCAGGTCCAGCAACGCGGCCGGAGCCGCCACGGAGACCCAGTCCACCGCGGCGGGCGCTGCCACGTGGAAATCGTTCGCCAGTGCCCCTCCCTCGTTTGTCACGCTGAACGTATAGAGCGTTTGCGCGCCGCGCAATGCGCCGGGGCGCAACACGCCGGGGCGTTGCTGCAAAGTGAACGTGGGCGAGAGGACGGACAGGTCGAGAACGACCGACGTCGAGGCACCTTCGGAACTCGATATCGTCATCGTCACGTTCGCGGCACTGACCACGTTGTTCTGCGCGGTGATGTCCAGCGTCAGAGGCGCGGAGGTGTTCGCCGAAAGCGTTTCCGAGAGGCTCGGCTGGATGGCGATGTTTGCAGGCAGGCCGTTGAATGCCACCTCGATGCCCGACAGGGCAAGTTCACCCAGGTTGATCAATTCAAACGTCAGGGACTGGGTATACGTCGGCGCGAGTTGCAGTGACGCATTCGGCGGTCCGGCCAGCATGCCCAGAATCTGAAAGCTGTCCTGGACCGGGGCCGAGGGCATCCCGGGATGCCGCGCGCCGATGTCGTAGCCGCCCGCTTCCGTGGGAAGCGGCTCAAAGGACGTGGTGAAATTGCCGGAGCCGTTCGTCTGAACAGTCAAGTATCGGACAATGCCCCGATGCGTCACTTCGATGACTACCTCAACGTTGGGGGCCGGCGCGCCGCCGGCAAGCAGATTCGCGTGGCCGGTGAGCGTAACGGCATCGCCGTTGATGAACGTGTCTGAGGCCGCCTGAACCGTGGCGTCATAGTCTATGGTTCCCAGCCAGATGGGGCCGGCCACAATGACATTATTCCCCTCCGCGGCCTCCGCCACCGTGCCCCCAGCGTCCGCCGAAACCACGATCCAGTGATTCCCGCTGGTGATGGGGGGGACTGTGCCGGTCAAGGCGGCCGTGTACTGTCCACCGGACGCGAGGTTTGTCGCGCGCGTCTGACAACCCAACTGAGTATCACCGCCCGCAACATTGTCCGTCGAGATGGAGACACAATCGTCCCATGGCGCAGCCGCCTCCAGTTCGCCGCTGTTCGCCACGCGCCACGTTATCGCGACCGGCTGGCCCACCCAGGCTTTCGCGGGGAACTGAACGTTGGAGGGAACCAGGTCCGCCTTCGTGCGCTCCTGCATCACCGTCACCGCCAGATTCGTATCGATTTCCAGGCCGCTCGTGCGGTAGTGCCCGATCCCGCTGATCATCTGCGGCCCCGTGGCGCCCACCGGAATGTTCACCCGGTAGACAAGCCGGATGGGGAAGGGCGGAATCATCATCCAGACAAACGACAAGTCGCCGGATGCACCGCTCGAAGGCCCCAGATTCGGCAGGTTGCCGCTGACCACGCTGTTGAAGGTCCAGCCCGCAGGCATGGTTTCCACCACGCCCAGGCTCGTGACGTTTTCCGCGCCGCTGTAGTAAAGGTCCAGTTGCAGGTCCAATGTACTGCCCGGGCTGTAGCGGTCCCCGCCGACGGGCGTCCGCGCAAGGTTCATCTCATACCCCGGCTCGCCTTCGCCTTCGCCCTCACCCTCGCCTTCACCCTCACCTTCGCCCTCGCCTTCGCCGCTGCCCTCACTCACCGTGGTCACCACTGAGTTTGAGAAGATCTCTGCGCCGGAGGTGCGGTACCGGGCATACCCGGAAAAGTCATAGGGACCGGCCGCATCCCCGGGCACGTTCACCCGATACCGGAACGTGATGGGAAAGGAAGGGATGATGAGCCAGATAAACGTGAGCGTGCCGGACGCACCCGCGGCGGGGGAGACGTTGGGCATCGACCCGGACAGGGTGCTGTTGAACGTCCAGCCGGCAGGCAAGGTCTCGCCAATGGCCAGCGAAGTCACGGCATCCGCTTCGGTATATTGAAGCGTCAATTCGACATCCAGTGTGTGGCCCGCCACATAGCCCCCGGCGGGAATAGCGCGGGACATGACCATCCCTACGACTTCCCCTTCGCCTTCACCTTCACCCTCGCCTTCGCCTTCACCCGGGGTGCCTTCCGGAATATCCGTGATGATGGTCGGGCTGTGCATCTGCGAACCACTGAAAGCATAAATGCCATAGCCGCTGATGGACTGTGTCCCGGTCACGCCGGAGGGGACTGTCACGCGATACGTGAACGTGACGGGAAAGGCTGGGATCATGATCCACGCAAAACCCAGTTTGCCCGTCGTCCCCTGGCTGGGCGCGATCGCCGGAAGGCTGCCGCTGACCAGGCTCTTGTAGCTCCATCCGGCCGGCAATGTCTCTTCCACGCCCAATTGCGTGAGCGTCCCGGTGCCGGTACGACTGAGCGTCACCGTGATGTCCAGCGTGGCGCCGGCATGATAATTTCCATCCCCCCCGATGGAACGGGCGAGAAAGACGTCGCCTTCCACCTCGCCCTCGCCCTCGCCTTCACCCTCGCCTTCACCCTCGCCCGTACCGCTCCAGGGAATGCTCGTGTCCACGACCGGCGTGTCGACGGAACTCCCGCCGTCCACCGCATAGACCCCCTTGCCACTGAGTGTAACCGTGCCCGTCTCTCCGGGCGGTACGGAAACCCGGTACGTGAAACTCGCGGGAAAGGCCATGGGAACCAGAATGTACGCGAAGCCAATCGTCCCGGAGGCGCCGGCGGAAGGCCCAATTTCCGGCACACTGCCGCTGACGACGGAATGAAAGGTCCATCCGGCAGGCAAGGTTTCTTCGATCCCCAATTGCGTGATCGAACCCGTGCCGGACTTGCTGAGCGCGACCGTGATATCCAGTGTGGTTCCAGGGGTATACGTGCCATCCCCGGCGACCGTGCGGCCCAGGCTGAGCGTGGTCTGGGCTGCGCACGGCAGCATCCATCCCATGCTCGCCAACACCGCCCCTAACGCTGCAAAGACAAACCCGTGCCCCTTGGCTGCTTTCATCCACATGCTTCCTTACGATTCCTTCCCCCGCCTGCAGATAACGGGGACTACTTCGTAAGTGATTTTATCACACGAGCGCCCATATTCATAACCCTGACCCGCCCCGCTTAACCCGCTTTTCTCGGCAGGCGGAACGCGAAAATGCATAAACCGATGAACGCTGCGAGAAGCAAGAAGAATTCCTGCCCGGTCGCGGGAGGCTAGCGCGGGGACCCTGCGGACGAGCCTGTCGGGCCCTGCGGTGTCTCCACGTGGCACTCGTCCTTCATGCCGCAGCGTTGGCAGGGCGTATCTGTTTCTCCCAGCGAGTGGCAGCTTTGGAATTCGGGCGGCGCTTCGCCGGACCACCGCTGCACCAGGACCCACAGCAACACCACGCTGAAGATAATGCCTACGGCCGCGAGAAAGGCCAACATGTCACGTGCCCAATCCAGCAAAGCCCATGAAGGCCAGCGAGAGGATGCCGGCAAGAATCAGGCTGATGGCGGTTCCCCTGGCGATACCGGGCACATCGTGAAGATCAAGGCGTTCCCGCAGCCCCGCCATGATTACCAGGGCCAAGGTGAACCCGGCGCCCGCGCCAACGGCATAGGCCATGCACTGGACGAAGTTGTAGTTCTTGGAAGTCTGCAGCAGCGCCAGGCCAAGCACGGCGCAGTTTGTCGTGATCAGAGGCAGGTAGATGCCCAGGGCGCGGAACAAGGTGGGGCTGAACTTCTTCATGATCATCTCAACAAGCTGCACGGCCGCCGCGATGATCGCGATGTAGCAGATGAGGCGCAGATACTCCAGATGAAAGGCGGTAAGCAGGAGATTGATGCCGTACGCGCAGATGGAGCTGACAATCAAGACGAAAGTCACCGCAATACCCATCCGCGAGGCGGTCTCAAACTTCCCGGACACTCCGAGGAAGGGACAGATGCCCAGAAACGCGCTCAGAACGAAGTTGTTCATGATGCAGGCATTGACCAGAATGAAGCCCGGCAACTCAGAGTTCATGGGCGCACCTTTCCACGGCGTCCTTGCGCTGTTTCATCCAGGCAAAGAGCAGCAGCCACCCGGCCAGCACGAAAAATCCCCCTGGCGGCAACAGCATGATTGCCCAGGGCTCGAAATGGGATCCAAACAAGTGCACGGCAAAGGGGGTACCCGAAAACAGCGTGCCGCTGCCCAGCACTTCGCGCACACTCGCCAGGCACAACAGCGCCAGCGTGAACCCCAGGCTCATCCCCAGCGCATCCAGTATGGATTTCCAGACGGAGTTCTTCCCCGCAAACGCCTCGGCCCGACCCAAAATGATGCAATTGACGACGATGAGTTGGATATACGCCCCCAGGGCCGCATACAACTTCAAACTGATCGCCTGAATCCCATAGTCCACGATGGTTACAAAAGTCGCGATCACCACGATGTACGTGGCGATGCGAACTTGCTTGGGAATGAAGTTGCGCAGCATGGAAACCAGGGCGCTCGAACACACGAGCACAAAGGTCGTCGCGATGCCCATGGAAACGGCGTTCACCACCGCATTCGTGATCGCCAACGTGGGGCAGGTGCCCAGCACCAGCACAAAGACCGGATTCTGACGCCAGAGGCCGTTCAGAAACGTGGCCATGTCGCTCGGATGCGACCCTTTCAACATCGGCTGGCTCACACTCTTCTCCTGTCACTGGTTCTCCACGAAACCTTGCGGCTCCGTGGCTTCTACCCCTATTTCACTGCAAACTGGTCGACATGACGCTGAATCGCGGGAATCATCTGTTGGGCGCTCTCATTGAGCGCGCGCGCTATCGCTTTCGAAGAAACCGTCGCTCCGGAGATCCCGTCGATCTGCCAGGGTTCCGCCGCCGTCCCGCGCTTGGCCAGTCCGATTTCGTGCAATAACGCGTTCTGTTCGCCGTTCACCGCAACGCTGAGCGCCTCGAAGTTCTTGAGAAAGCCGGGGTCCTTGGCCACTTTGTCACCCAGGCCGGGGGTTTCCTTGTTTTCGAGCACCGTCAATCCAACAATGCACTGCCGACGCGGGTCATAGCCGTAGAGAGCGCGGATGGTGTCGCCGTACCCCTGGGCCGAGCCTTGAATTGCCACGCCAAGCAGCGCGCCCGCCGCATCGTAGCCCGCATAAAGCGCCCCTTGCGCGGCTTCGCCCTCTACCCGGCGAAAACCATCCCCGTCCGCCACAAACGTGGCGCGCGTCACGGCCCCGGGAATCACCTTGAATACGGCCTCCTCCACCGCACGCTGACGATTGGACGCAATCCGCGCTTCCGTCGCCTGATACGCCAGTACGATCAGCAGCCCCGAAATCATCGACACGAGGCCCAGCGTCCGGATCATGGCCATGCTGCCTTCTGGCGCTTGGGTGCTCATGGCCCAACCTTCCCTTTCTTCGCTCCGTATACCCGGGGCTGCGTCAGATTGTCGATATACGGAGACAAGGCATTGCCCAGGAGGATGGCGTACATGACCCCTTCGGGAAGCCCGCCCTTGAGCCGGATGATGCGCACGCAGCCGCTGCACATGATCTCATGGCAGACGGGGCATTGAAAGGTGGCCAGATATTCGGGATGGCGCGGGCACAGCATCTTGCCGTCGTCCAGCACCACGGGCGGCGGCGCAGGTTTCTCGCGCTCGATCTTGGGGATGGCGATGGTGACCTCGGTGGTTTCGACGAGCAGTTCCACGTCGCCTTCGCGGCCCTCGCCG
>CAILVY010000278.1 GCA_903837785.1 Candidatus Hydrogenedentota bacterium | reverse complement strand
GGGTGCATGAAACTTCCTACGCGGCGAGGGGGCAACGTTTCCAGAAGAGATTCCAGGAGCCGTCCTCGGCGATGAGGTGAGTGGTGACCTGCAAGGTGGCTTCGGCGCCGGGGAGGGACCAATGCTTTTCGGTGCCTTTGAGGCGTTTGCCGACCTGCTTGACGGCGCTTTCGATGGGACCGGAGCCGATGGGCCAGCCGTTCTTGCGGAAGGTGGGGTAGTCCATGCCGTGGCGGTTGGTGGTGAAATAGTGGAGGTTGTTGGCGAGGATGCGGCGGGGATCGGTTTCGGCGGCGCCCTTGGGGGCGGGTCCGGCCTGGCGGGAGAGGCGGGCGATGTCCCGGATCAAGGCGGTGAGTTGGCCGTTCCAGAGGCGGTCTTCCTGGAGGTCGATCCAGGCGGAGGCTTTGGGGCCGGGGCCGAAGGCGGCATGGGCGTTGGCCTGGAGATGGTCGCAGGCGTGGCGCCAGTCGAGGATGAAGACGGCGTCGGGGAAGCAACGTTCACGCTCGGAGGCGATGGAGCCGGCGCCGTCGGAGACGCAGAGTTTCCGGGAAGCACGGGCATAGCCGCGCCGGTCGGCCAGGGCGCTGACATGATCAACGAGGACCTTCCAAGAGTCCATCGTGGCGGTGAGGGAGCGGCGCAGGGGCGTGGGGCCGGCGTAGTCGACGCCGGGTTGCTCGGGGGAGGGGACCGCCTCATAGACAAGACCGATCTTGTCCTCTTTCCACTTCTCCTTGGGGTCCTCCTGGCGGGTCTGGACGCGCCCGCCGTCGAGGGAGACCACCAGGAGCGCGGGGGCGTCCTTTGCCGCGAGGGCGGGGGGCTTTCCGCCGCGCAGGTAGTCTTCAGTCGCTTCGGCGCGCTCCCGGTGCAGGAGGTTTCCGATGCGCTCCGTGATCAGTTGCACCTGCTTGGCGCTGATCGTCACGCCCGCCAGGGAGTCCATCAGGCGCGCCGCCTTCTCGAACGACCCGGCCAGGTTCGCCTCGCAGACGATGCGCTGGAACCGCGCCGACTCGCCCCGCCGGGGGATCTTCAGCCGCCGGTCCAGCGGGGGAAAAAGACGCCCCGCACCGGTCGCATTGGGCGTGGGGGCGTTCGTAGGCCACCGTCGCGCGCAGCGTCTGCAAATGCCGCGCGGAGGGTTTCTTCTTCAGGCGCACGGGCCGGCCGCATTTCGGACAGAGATTCTCGCCCTGAGGCCTCTGGCCCTCCGCCTTCAACCGCTCTTCGAGCAACCTCCGAATCAGTTCCCGTCCGGCCGCTTCGCCCTGCGCCTCGATGTCGTCGAACACGTCCGACCCGCCCGCCCGGCTCATCATCTGATCGTACCGCCGCGCCGCTTCTTCCAGAAACGCCTCACGGCCCCGACGTTCGTCCTTCGCCATCGCCGGCTCCTTTCTTGGAAATCCCGCGCCGCGTCAGCAGCGCCCGGTTGACTTGGTTGATCTGATCGATCAGCGCGGTCAGACGCCGGTATTCCCGCGTCATCTGTCGCGCCGCCTCCACCCGGCCCTTCCCCAGGTAAACCGTCCGCGTCTTGCCCTTCTCGCTCACCGTCAGCACCCACGTCGGGTGGTTCACCCCGGAGGCGCACTTGCGGCACCCGGGATAGGCGCAGCGCCGCTTCATCAACACCACCGATCCGCGCAGAAACTCCCCCATCCCTGCGAGCCGCTCCACCAGCATCCGCCGCTTGATCCGCAGCCGCGCTTCCGCCTCGTCCATGGCCGTCCTCCCGAAAGACCATAAGCGATATCGCTTATAGTATACACCCCCCCAACGGAAATGTCAAGGAAAACCACCGGTGGAGGTTTCATGCACCC
>CAILVY010000277.1 GCA_903837785.1 Candidatus Hydrogenedentota bacterium | reverse complement strand
GGGCGAGGGCGAGGGCGAGGGCGAGGGCGAGGGCGAGGGCGAGGGCGAGGGCGAGGGCGAGGGTGAAGGCGTGTTGACGGTTGAACCGGGGGACCAGAGTGTTCTGCTATTCAAACCGGCCGTGGTGAAATGGAGCAGCACGCAGCCGGTGCGGCTCACGAATACGGGATCCGGGCCATTGGAAGTGCAGCTAAGCCTCGTGGATGGGACTGTCTTCTCCGTGGACGGAGACAGCCACGTTATTCTGGGCGCGGGAGAAAGCCGGGATCTTGTGCTGCGTTTCGCGCCCACGGCGTATCAGTCCTACGTGGATCTTCTTCTGGTCGATGACGGCACCCGGCGCGTGAGAATTCACCTGCAGGGCGAAGGGCTCTACATGCCCTTGCTGTCCTGTTCGGGAGGCGGTGTCCGGGCGCACGCGGTACGCGGGGACGCCCTGTTGATGGCAATGCTCTTTGGTTTGTTGGCGCTGAGCGGCCGGCGCAGGCGCAGCAGGCGGCTCTAGCCGCTCAGAATCCGAGCATCCGCCCGATGTATTCGCGCACGAGTTGCTTAAAGGCGATCAGTTGTGCGGGATCGTGCGGATCGCGATGCCAGTGTTCCCAGTCAAACGCGCCGCACACGAAGTAGCCGTAGACCAGCCACTCGAAGCTGCGGATGAAGAGCCGCGGTTCGACGTTGAGCCGGATCAGCCCCGCGTCGCGGGCAGCGGTGAGCGCCTCGTCGATCTTGCGAAAGAGGGGGAGGGAAAGCTCCGCCTCAACGGCATTGAATTCCTCGGCGCCGTCCAGCCAATGCCGCAGGAAGAGCCGGGCCTGCACGGGATTCTGGTCAACCAGGTCGACAAAGCGGTCCACGAGGCGTCCCGGGAGCTCCCTCAGCACGGCCGGATCTGAGAGATCCGCGCCCCCGACCTGCTCCGCCACCTCCCCAAAGAAGACCTCGGCCGCATCCAGCAAGCTCCGGAAGACCTTCACATACAACTCGTGCTTGCCGCCCACGTGGTGATGGACGGTGGCCACGCTGAGACCGGTGGCGGCTGCAATCTCCCGGGTGGATACGCCATGATAGCCGTGCTCCGCGAAGAGGGCGGTCGCGATCTCGACAATGCGGCCGGCGCTGGTGCCGCTGTCCTCGCCGGAGCCGGGTTTCTTCATTTGACATTCACCCCTTTGGGTAGTAGGATGCTTCCCGATCGAGCGATCGATCCACTGAACGCCCGATAGTCTATCCGGGATGGGAATCATTGTCAACGTATCGTACAACGGAAGGGAATGGTGTCATGCGGCGTAACGGCTTCACTCTCATCGAACTCCTGGTGGTCATTGCAATTATCGGTATTCTCGCGGCGATTCTGTTGCCCGCGCTGGCGCGCGCGCGCGAGGCGGCCCGCCGTTCCAGTTGCCAGAACAATCTGAAGCAACTGGGGCTGACGTTCAAGATGTACAGCAACGAATCGAAGGGGCAGATGCTCCCGCCGGTGCGGACCAAGATTGGGCCGTGTGCCTCGGACGGGTCGAGCACGTGGACGCTTCGGGACATGTGGGTGCCGTTCGGGCCTTCGGTGTATCCGGAGTACCTGACGGATCTCAACGTGCTGCTTTGCCCCTCTGACCCGGAGATTGCGAATTACCGGGGCTTCCCGACCTGGCTGAACGATCCCGCGAACAGTGCGAGCGGCACCAATCCGTGCCTCATCCAGAAGGTCTCGTACATTTACTATTCGTGGGCGATCATGCCGCAACACTTCATGCAGGATCAGACGCAGATCAACGTTCCAAAGACAGTCGCCGAATTGATGCCCCTGCTCAGTCCGGACGTGGCGGTCTTCTTCACCACGCTCACCAATCTGGCCAACACGCCCACGGCCAATACGCTGGACGACGACTGGGATCTGTCCAATGACACGGTGTATCGCCTGCGCGAAGGGATCGAGCGGTTTTTCATCACGGACATCAACAATCCCGCCGCTTCCACAAAGGCCCAGAGCACGATTCCCATCATGCATGACGAAATGAGCGCGGACATTTCGACGACGGGCGGTGCGCCCGCCGCCAACCACATCCCCGGCGGCGGCAATACGCTGTATCTGGACGGCCAGGTGGGATTCATCCGCTATCCGGGCGACTACCCGATTTGCGCCGCGTGGTCGCTGGCCTTTAGCATGTATGATTGATTCGGGTTTACCCCCGTGCGCCGCGGAGACGCGGCGAGATGATGTGCTGCAGGATTCATAGAAAGAACGTGGGGTTTAGAGATGCCGGGAGGCGCCCGCCTCCCGGCATCGGCCATTTCAAGGGGCAGCGAAAGCGCCAGGACCGGGCATTGCCAGCCCATAAGATCGGCTGAGACAGGGGATTGTCCGGACTGCCGGACCGGACATGGTCGAGAGGCGGCTCTGTTATTCTTTTGCCGCCGCTCTGCGTTCGGAGGCTGCCTGGACGAGCGGCTTGAGATCGAAATCCAGTTCCTGCCCGGCCTGGAGTTTCTCGCGCGCGGCGCGGATGGCTTGCTCGGCTCCGGGGGGCACGTCGGTGTTTGTCCACCAGTTCATGCGTTCGCTGTAGCACCAGACGTACTGATCGCTGCTGAAGAGCGACCAGTAGACATTGTGTTCAAACCATTTCGGACGCTCCTCGGGGGTCATGTAGTAGCCCAGCACCTTCTCGGTGCGGAGGCCGAAGTACTGATCGATATAGAGGGCTTGTCCCGCCTGCACCTGGGTACGGTAGCTGTTCCAGAGGGCGGGGTCGATGAGGTACTTGGCGCGTTGGGTCATGAGGTGGTAGGCGGCGAAATAGGGTGCGGCCTCCTCGTAGTAGTAGGCGTTTTCGTTGCCATCGATGAGGACGACGCCGGGCCCGGCGGCATCGAGGATGCCGTTGAGGAAGGCGGGATAGAGCGCATAGTCGTGCTCCGCGAGTTTCTTCATGCGTTCCTCCGGGTCCATGGGGACGCAGAATTGGCGGAAGAGCGCGATTTGATAGAAGGTGAGTATTTTCGGGTTAGGAAACTCGCGTTCGATGGCGCGGATGAACTGGGCGCCCCGCTCCCGGACCTTGGCCTGATACTCGGCGAAGGTCTTGGTGTCCTTGTGGGCGGTGATGCGGTAGTCCCAGGGGTTGTTGCCATAGGGTTCGGGATCGAAGCAAATGCCGACGCACTTGCCGATGCGGCCGGCCTTGGCGACCAGGGCGGTGTTCTTCTCGATGAGGCTCCAGTGGGCATCGTCGAACCAGTCCTGCTTCGAGGCGGCCAGCATGGACACGAAGTTATCGGTGAACTTCTCCCACGGGGTATTGGCGAGGTTGTCAAAGTCCTCGGCGAACTGAGACTCCGTCCATTCGGCGGGTTCCAGGACGTTTGTGCCGCCCTTAAGGCGGAAGATGAGTCCGTCAAAGGGCCGTTGCTCCATTTCGTGAATGTGCAGGCGAATGAACGCGGGCGTGGGGACGTCCCAGCCATACTCGATAAGCTTCTTTTCGAGGGCGGGCACTGTCTTTGGGGGTTCCGCGCTCCAGACCCATGGGGCGAAGCAAAATGCGGCGAGGGCGGCGAGAATCGTGTGTGATCGCATGGGCGGGGCCTCCTTCTCAGGTCATGGCTGGGGGCTGCTGGCGCGCGGCCCGGCGGCGCGGCGCGCCGTAACGCGCGCGAGGCCGACGAAGCGGGGATTGACACTCACAGTCGTCACGCCAAGCTCGAGCAGCTTGGGAATGTGCTGGGGCTGTCCGCCCATCTCGCCGCACAGGGAGACGGGCTTGCCGGTTTCGGCGGCGGCGTCCATGACGAGGCGCAGCACCCGCCAGAATACGGGCCGGTCGGGGCGGTAGTCCGTCGAGACGAGTTCGTTGTTCCGGTCTATCGCGAAGAGGTATTGCACGAGGTCGTTCGAGCCGATGCTGGCGAAGTCCGCTGTCTCCAGGATTTCGCGGGCGGCCAGGCATGCGGAGGGCACTTCGAGCATGACGCCGTGCCGGATGTCGTGCATGGCGATGTCCTGCGTGTGCTGGCGGAAGAGTTCACGCAGTTTCAAGAATTGATCGAGGTCGCTGATCATGGGGTAGATCACGTGGATGGCGCCGTGGGCCGCTGCGCGGGCAAGGGCGCGGGCCTGGGTTATGAGCCAGTCGGTCCGTCCCAGGAGGAGCCTGGCACCGCGGTAACCGAGGCAGGGATTCTCCTCGGCGGGGATTTCAAGGAAGGGTGCGGACTTGTCGCTGCCCAGATCAAAGAGTCGGAAAAAGACCGGCTTTCCTTCCATGCCCTTCACCACGGTGGCGTATCGCTGGTACTGCTCGTCTTCCGAGAGCATGCGGCCCGCGGCAAGCAGCTCGAATTCGGTGCGGTAGAGCCCAACCCCCTCGGCGCGGACCGTGTTGACGAAGTTGAGCTCGGAGCACAGGCTGATGTTGGCCATTACTGTCAGGTTTTCCACGGGCGCCACGGCCTGCAGGCGCCTCGATACGGGGCGTTTGGCCGCGGGATAGAGGCGCAAGGTGGCGGGCGCAGGCGAGACCACGATTTCCCCGGTGGCGCCGTTGACCAGCACCTCGTCTCCGTGCGCGAAGTGGCTGAGGATATTGCGCACGCCGCTCACGGCGGGAATGCCCAAGGCGCGCGCGAGAATGGCGGCGTGGGACGCGGGTCCGCCGCGTTCCGTGATGAAGGCGACGGTGCGGGAAGTGTCGAGCGAGACGGTCTCTCCCGGCGTGAGTTCTTCGGCGACGAGGACACAAGCGCCCGAAAGCGCGGGCGAGGCGGCGGGGGCGGACGGGGCGTGGTCTTCGCGGGTCCGGTTGAGGAGGTCGAGCAAGCGCCGGCGGATTTCGCCGATATCGCTGGCGCGTTCGCGGAGGTATTCGCTGTCGAGGTCCGCGAGCAGGGATTCATACGCGTCGAGCGCGGAGGCGGCCGCGGTCTCGGCGTTGACGAGGCGTTCCGCGATAATCACGCGCATTTGTTCCGCCAGCACCTCGTCCAGGATCATCATCTTCTGCGCGACAAAGATGTTGGCCTGCGCGGGTCCTATGCGTTCCGTGACCACGGCGATGAGGGCGTCCAACTGCTCCGCGGCGGCGCGCACGGCGTCGGCAATGCGCAGTTGTTCCGCGGCAACATCGCTTTCCAGAACGAAGTAGAACGGGACGGACGCCTTGGGGTCGCGATGGAGCAGTGCGACGCGTCCCATGGCGACGCCCTCGCTGATGCCCGTGCCGGTAAGCCGGCATTCTCTTGCGCCGTTCGGCGGTTCCACGCTTGACCTGCTCCTGCTTTCGCGCGCGGCTCGCGACGTTCCCGAGTTTATCGGATAATAGCACTCTCCACAGGCGTTCAAACAAATCGGCGTGCCGCGGCGCCGGCGACCAGGCATCCCCCGCCCCTGTCTGCCTGGGATTGACCTCCAAAGCCCCCCGGCGTATCCTGACGCAAATCCTGTACTGTAGAGGAGCGCGAAGCATGCACGCGGTCACGGGAGCCTTTGGTTATTCCGGAAAGCACATTGCCCGCCTCTTGCTTTCTCAGGAACAACATGTGATCACTTTGACGAATTCCCCGCACCGGCCGAATCCGTTCGGTGATGCGGTCGCCGCGCATCCGTTCAATTTCGATCGGCCGGAGGCACTCGCGGCCTCGCTCGCGGGGGTGAAAGTGCTCTACAACACCTACTGGGTGCGCTTCAATCATCCTCTCTTCACCCATGCCTCTGCGGTGAAGAACACCCTGACCCTGTTCGAGGCGGCAAAGCGGGCGGGCGTCGAGCGGATTGTGCATGTGAGCATCACGAACCCGTCGCTTGACTCGCCCCTGGAGTACTTTCGCGGCAAGGCGCAGCTCGAGGCGGCGTTGATGGCGTCGGGACTCTCTTATACCATCCTTCGGCCCGCCGTGCTCTTCGGGGAAGAGGACATTCTTATCAACAACATCGCCTGGATGCTACGGCGCTTTCCGGTTTTTGGCGTGTTTGGCGACGGCGCCTATCGGCTTCAGCCGATCCATGTGGATGACCTGGCGAGGCTTGCCGTGGAGCAGGGGGTGTTGCGAACGAACACGATTATCAACGCCATCGGTCCTGAAACGTTCACATACCGGGAACTGGCGGAGCGCCTGGGCGAGATCCTCGGCAGGCGGCGGCGTGTGATCAGCATTCCGCCCTGGCTCGGGTACCGGGCGGGCCGACTCATCGGCGCACTTGCGGACGACGTGGTCATCACGCACGACGAGATCCAGGGACTGTGCGCTGACTTGCTGTATGTGGATGCGCCGCCGGCCGGAACGACAACTCTGACTGACTGGGCGCGGGCACATCGGGATTCGCTCGGGCGTCACTACGCGAGTGAACTGGCGCGGCGCCGTGACCGCGCCCGGGAGTATGCAGGCAACGGATGAGGCAAAGCAGCGCCTGATTTCGCCCCACGGGCGGCGGGAAGGAACGTGTTCTCCCCTCTGGCTTCTTCAAGGCAATCCGCGTTCCCCAGCTGTGGCCGGCGTCTGCTCCGTGCTTCGCGATTCAATCGTTCATCAGGGTCTGAATGCCGGCGTTCTTCCGGCGAAATCTCAACGCGTGGCGCGAGCCGCCCAGCCATCCGTGTGGCCAAGGAGTTCTGCAAGGCGGGACTCGTATGCGGGGTCACTCAATTCCAGCGGCCGGTACTCGGGGCAATTCAGCAGCGCCTGCTTCTCAAAGCGGACACGCATGCGGGAGTTCTCGTAGTCGAAGGCGTCAATTTGCCCGTATGGAAAAGCGCATTGATGCCGTGGGCCAATTCCGTCCAGTTGGAGAATGCATAACGACAGCAGCCATTTGTCGCAGTCGATGATGATATCGGCGATGTAACCGAGGGGTTGCGCGCCCGTCTCCACCGTGTAGTCGGCCAGGTGGAGGGCGGTGTTCAACCCTTTGCTGGCGCCTGCTGCCGGATTGCATGGCGGTGCTTCTTCTGAACCTGACTCTCCCCAATGCTGCGCCCATCCATAGGAGGCCCGCTTGCGATTCCGGTACTGCTCGCAGGCCAGGGTGACGGAGCACGGCCTCAATCCCTGTTGCACTGCTTCGCACGTGGCCTCCGAGGCAATGGTCCGGTGCACCCCATCGGGCGCATGCAACGACACCGGGTCGACCAGCACCTTTCGGCATGCTTGATGCCATCCCAGATAAACCAACAGGTACTTCACCTCACCCGTCCGCTCGTCGAAGTAGAAGTCATGTACATGGCCTGCCGTGCCGTCACTCGCGTCCAGGCGGTAGCCCAGCATGGATTTCACGCTCTTCAACATCGTCCCAACCTCCTCTTCATCAATGTCATCTTGTGAAAGAAGACCACACCCACTGCTTAGCCAACAATCCGAACCCGAGGGAAATTGCCTGCTGCAGCGAGAGTGCCTGAAACGTGGGACGCGACCCGGGAGCGCGCCCACAACTACTGCGGATAATCGTTAGCACTCTGCTGTTCTTTCCGCCGCTCCCGAGTCCCCAAGCGGCGCGGGTTGCCGGCGGACAGTACCTGCTACAATAGTCGCGGTCACGGCCGGACTGCCGGGCCACGGTGGACGCGCGTGCAATCAGAGGCAGGAAATCACACGGCATGTGCTGGAAGGCCGAAGCATCCGCAGGCAGCGGCCGGTCCTTTTCCTGGACGTGCGCGTTGCGGCGTCATACCTGTCCGCGCGTGCGGCACGTGGCCGCGCGCGGTATTCAAAGCGAATCGGGAGGAAGTGCGGCATGTCAACAAGCAAGGGTACTCAGCGAATGACGGATTCAAAGCGCATGCAGTGGTGGCATGACGCCCGCTTTGGGATGTTCGTTCATTGGGGGTTGTACTCCCAGTTGGGGCGGCATGAGTGGGTGATGAACCGGGAACGGATTCCGGTGCCGGAATACGAAAAACTGGCGGCCTCCTGGAAGCCGAAGGCACGGCCAGCACGGGACTGGGCACGCCTCGCAAAGCAGGCGGGCATGAAGTACGTTGTGATGACCACGAAGCATCATGAGGGTTTCTGCCTCTGGGATACGAAACTGACCGGCTACAATGCGGTGCAGTGCGGGCCGGGGCGCGATCTCGTGGCCGAGTACGTGGAGGCCTGCCGGGAATTCGGCCTCAAGATTGGCTTCTATTATTCGTTGATGGATTGGCATCACCCGGACGGGGCGCGCTGCGTGAAGCACGAGGCGTCCCGGCGCCGTTTTGTGGCGTACACGCACGGGCTTGTGCGCGAACTGATGTCCAACTACGGGAAGATCGACGTGCTCTGGTACGACGTGGCGTGGCCGCTGCCCACGCCGGAACTGTGGGAGAGCGCGCGGCTGAACGCGATGGTGCGTTCGATTCAGCCGCACATCATCATCAACAATCGCGCGCTGCTTGACGAGGATTTTGGCACACCCGAGGAGCATATTGTGGCGGAGAAGACGGGGCGCGCGTGGGAGGCATGCATGACCTTCAATGGCTCATGGGGTTGGCAGGCCACGCCGCCGGAGGATTGGCACTCGGTGCGCAGCGTGCTGAACATGCTCCGGCAAGTCTCGGCGGAGGGCGGCAACCTGCTGTTGAATATCGGGCCAAAGCCGGATGGTTCGATTCCCGAACTGGCCGTGGAACGGCTCCATGCGGTCGGGAAATGGCTGAGCAAGAACGGCGAGGCGGCGTACGGCAAGAAGGACGTGGTGCAGGGGCGCTTCGAGTGGATGAACACGGGCCAGTTCACCCTTTCGGGCAGGACGGCGTACTACTGGTGCGCGCGATGGCCCGGTACCGAACTCGCCCTGGGCGGCATCAAGACGAAACTGTTGCGGGCGTCGATCCTTGCCGATGGCGAGGCGCTCGGATTCCGGCAGGAAAAGGACCGCATCGTGATCACGGGCCTGCCCCGGAACAATCCCGACCGAATCGCGGGCGTGAGCGTTCTCAAGCTGGAGTTTGCCTCGCCTCCGAAGCAGGCGCTGGGTGCGGGCTGTGTGATTCCGTAGCCCGGATTCTCGGCAGTACAGAAATGGAAAGGCGCCTCACGAGGAGGCGCCTTTCTTGAATTGTCCGAGGAATCAGGAATCAGACGCGGACTTGTCGTTGTCAGAGAGCGTGTGATTGAACGCGTCGTCGGGCGTCTCCGTGTGGCAGACGGTGCAGGTGTTGATCACCCCGGCATGGCCCTGAAGCGCGATGGCCTGGGCGTTGTCCTCCATCTTGATTGTCGGCGTAATGGCGTGGGGGCTGTTGTGACAGGCCGCGCAATGGACGCCGTGGTGGCCTTTGGAGTCCCGGAAGAGGGTGTTGGGCTGTTCAAATTCGAAGCCCGACCGCGTGTGGCAGTCGCCGCAGCGCGGCTCGGTGGCCCAAGGGGAACGGCTGGGGTCGGCCACGTCAAGCATGCCGCCGTGGCAGTCGTTGCACACGATCCCCTTGCTGAAATGGATGTCCCGCTGGCATTGGGTACGCATGCCCGGGTGGCACGCATAGCAGGCCACATCGAGTTGAATCATGGACATGCGCGAGGCGTGGGAGCCGTGCATGGCCCGGCTCAGGTTATGCAGCCCGGCCTGGCCGGGGAAACCCAGTTCGGGTTGCGCATGGCAACTGCCGCAGGCCACCGGTTTCTGAGACTCCAGCGCGGTGCCGTGCAAGCGGTCATGACGGCGGAGGATATCGGTGGCGGGCGTGATTCCCGGGGTGTTGTGGCAGAGACTGCAGCTGATCTCCCAGGAAACGGGGACGACTGCCTGGGTCTGTACCACATCCTTTCCGCCCTGCGCAACGGTGATCAAGGCGAGGGGATAGGGATTCTCCGAGCCGTCATCGTCGAGGGGCGTGATGGGGATGCCCGTCACGACCCAATCGTTCCGGTTCTCAGAGGGGACGAAGCTGAAGGGACCGGACATGCCGTGCCCGGTGAGCCCGATATTCGGCGCGAGATCCACGCCAAAGAGGAGCTTGTCATAGTCCCAGAAATTGGTCTTGTTGGCCGACGTGGTGTTCGCCCGGAAACTGTAGCGGGCGGAAACGCCGCTCTTGAGGATTTTCGGTTCTTCGCCCCGCTGGATGATCGTCGCGCGCAGCACGTTGTACGGCGGCAGGATCATGAACTCGGAGAAGTCCTGGTTCATGCAATGCATGCCCAATTCGTTGTATCCGAGCACGACCAGGGAATCGGAGGTGAGGTATTTGGCAAAGGCGCCCGTGACGGTCGAGAGCTGCCCCGCAGTAATGACCACCTTCCCGCTCAGAGGCTTGGTGAAGCCAGGAGCGACGCTATAGGAGACGGTATGGGTGCCGGGAGGGAGGCCGGCAAGCGTGAAGCCGCTGCCGTGGTACGCGCCCGCATCAACGCGCCAGGTAGCGCCCGCGGAGATGGCGGAAGCGGGGGTGATGTTGACCCGCAGTGAGCCCGTTGTGGACTGTTCCGTGTAGGCGCCCGTGATGGAAGTGGTTTGGTTCGCGACAATGCTTACGGACTGGGGCACAGGGGCGGCCCAGCCGGCGATGCTCTTGAAGGCAACGCTATGCGCCCCGGTCGCCAGGCCGCTGACCGTGGCGCCGCTGTTCTGGAAGGCGCCTCCGTCCACCTGCCATTGCGCGCCCGCCGATACGGCTCCGGCCGGCGTGAGCGTGACCGTGAGCGAGCCGGAACTGCCGGGCTGCGTATAGGTGCCCGTAACCTGGGTCACGAAGAGGCTGCGTACATTAACAACCTGGCTGGGCGGGGTACCCCAGCCCGGTATGGGTTTGAACGTTACGGTGTGACTGCCGACGGCAAGGCCAAATTCGGAATTCTGGGTGTCGTGGAAGGCTCCGCCGTCCGCTTGCCATTGCCCCCCCGCAGCGGCGGCTTCGGCCGGCAGGATGACGCCGTAAATGCCTCCGGTGGCAGGGGTTCCGGGACAACCGGTCAACAATACGGAGAGCACAAGTGCCGCGCAGGCATAATACATGTATTTCATAGGGCCTCTCCTTGTTCCTTGTTAGGTTCCAGAGCCTCCCACGGACTCATAAGAACCGCCTTCAGTCTCGCAACGCTAACCATTATCAGCAGCCATCTATTCCCGGGCGCAGTCGGGCGCTCCGTACGATGGGGGCAGGGGAGGATCTGCTATCATCGGGCAGGCGGGGAAGTACGGCGCGCGAAGCGTTGCGCGGCAACAACGGAAGGAAAGGACAGGGTATGGAACTGGGCGTGGGGATTATCGGATTCGGGTTCATGGGCCGGGCGCACACGTACGGATTAATCAACATTCCGCTCTACTATCATCCCGTGCCGTTCCGGGTGAAGCACATCTCCGTCTGCCGCAGGAGCGCGGAGGGCCGGGCCGCCGCCGAGCAGATGGGGTACTACCGGAAGGTGGTTGCCGACTATCGGGAGTTGATCGATGACCCGGAGATCGACGTGATTTGCGTGGCCACGCCCAATCGTTTCCATCGGGAACACCTGATTGCCGCGATCCAGGCGGGGAAGCACATCTATTGTGACAAGCCGGCCGTGGCCTCCCTGGAAGACGCCCGCGAGGTTGAGGCGGTTATGCAGGCCTGCAATTATCGCGGGAAGACCCAGATGGTGCTGCACAACCGGTTCATGCCCGCGATTATGCGCGCGAAGCAGTTGGTTGAGGAGGGATTTCTTGGCCGGGTGTTTCAGTATCGCGCCGCGTATCTGCATGCGAGCAACATCGACCCGAACAAGCCGCGGAACTGGAAGTCGAGCAAGGAACTGGGCGGGGGCGGCTCGCTCGTTGACCTCGGGTCACACATCATCGACCTGATGCAGTTCCTCTTGGGGGACATTGCCTCGATTCATGCCACGACCGAGACGTTCATCGCCGAGCGTGCCGATGCCGGCACGGGGGAACGGGTGCCCGTGGACACGGACGACCTGGCGCTGATGCAGGCGCGGCATGTGTCCGGCGCCGTGGGGACGATCGAGGCGACGAAGTTTGCGACGGGGATCTGCGATGAGATTCGTTTCGAGATTCACGGGGCATCGGGCGCGATTCGTTTCAATCTGATGAATCCGAACTGGCTCGAAGTCTACGATGTCCGGGAGGCGTCCGCGCCGATTGGCGGGATGCGGGGATTCAAGCGGATCGAGTGCGTGCAGCAATACGGCGCGCCGGCAAGCGGCTTCCCCGCGCCGAAAGTGAGTATCGGCTGGATCCGGGCGCATCTGCATTGCATGTACAGCTTCCTGGAAGCCGTCGCGTTGGACCGCGAGCCGAGTCCCTCCTTGCGTGACGGCCTGCGCCTGCAGCGTGTGCTGGAAGCGGCCTACCGCTCCGCGGAATCGGGGAAGACGGTTGATGTAGGGGCGTAAGCCGACACGGCACAGGCCGGATCGGGCACGATCGCGGCCTGCGCCTGAAGTCCTTTCCCGCCGCACGAAGCTCAGACGGCGTCAGATTTCGTCGCAGGGCATGCCGACGGCTTCGGCGACGGCGCGATACGTGATCTTGCCGTTGTGGACGTTGAGCCCTTTCTTGAGGGCCGGGTCTTCGGCGATGGCCTTTTCCAGCCCCTTGTCCGCGAGGCAGAGCCCGTAACCCAACGTGACGTTCGTGAGGGCGTACGTGGAGGTGCGGGGGACAGCCCCGGGCATGTTCGCCACGCAATAATGCACGACGTCGTGAACGCGGTACGTGGGTTCCGCGTGCGTGGTGGGGCGCGACGTCTCGATGCAGCCTCCCTGATCAATGGCAATGTCCACGATGGCGGCGTTCGGCTTCATCCCCTTGACGAGCGCTTTGGAAATGAGGTGCGGGGCTTTCGCGCCCGGAACGAGCACGGAGCCGATGACGAGATCGGCCTGGGTGACTTCCTCCGCGATGGTGGCGCGGTTGGACATGACAGTGGTCACGCGGCCGCCCATGACGTCGTGGAGATAACGGAGGCGGAGAGGGTTGATGTCGAGCACAGTGACGTGGGCGCCCATGCCGACGGCGATGAAGCAGGCGTTGCTTCCCGAGACGCCCGCGCCGAGGATGACCACCTTGGCGGGCTTGACGCCGGAGACGCCGCCGAGCAAGATGCCTGAACCGCCAGACGGCGCTTCGAGACACTGCGCGCCCTTCTGGACGGACAAGCGGCCCGCCACTTCGCTCATGGGCGTAAGGAGGGGCAGGGATCCGTCGGGCAATTGGATGGTTTCGTAGGCCACGCCGGAGACGCGCTTGGCGAGCAGCTTTCGGGTGAGGGCTTCGCTCGAGGCGAGATGCAGATACGTGTACAGGATTTGCCCGGGGCGCATGTAATTGAATTCGGGGTCGATGGGTTCTTTGACTTTCACGATCATCGCGGCGCGTTCCCAAATCTCCTTGGGTTTGCGCACGATCGCCGCACCGGCGGCCACATACGCGTCGTCCGGGATGCCGCTGCCGACCCCGGCGTTCTTCTCGACCAGCACCGTGTGCCCATGGCCCACGAAGGCGGCAACGCCCGAGGGAACCATGGCTACGCGCGCTTCACCTGCTTTGATTTCTTTCGGTACTCCAACGATCATGACACTCTCCCTTCCATGCTCTTTGCCCGTATAGTATACGGGGACAAGAACATTGTACACGTCCTCCAATCCGGGGAAAACTTCTTTTTGCGTGCGTTGCAGGGAGTGGACGGCTTCGGCTATCGTCCGGGTGAAGCCAGGCAGGAGGCCCCTGAATGCGGAACCCGGAGAGAGAAGGCTCGCTGAGACGGGATGTGGCCGTTGCGGCCGCGGTGGCGCTGTGCGCCGTTGCGGTGATGACGTGGCCGCTCGCGAAACAGCTTGGCAGCCATTTCCCCGGGCATCCGCGCTTCACGGACACGCCGATCTACCTCTGGGATTTCTGGTGGTACGGCACGCAAATCGGCCATTGGTTTCCGCATCCGCTGGCGTGCGACGCGATCCTGTTCCCGTTCGGGGCGCAACTTGCGTATCACGTGAATGCGCTGTATTACGCCGTGATCGGCGCGCCGCTCGCCTGGGCGTTCGGGGTGCTGCCCGCGTTCAACCTGGTCCTGATGTCCACGTTTGTCACGAGCGCCGCCGCGACGTATGTGCTTGCGCGCATGATCGGGCTTGATCGGCCCTCCGCCCTGCTTGCGGCGCTGCTGTTTTCGTTCTCGCCGTATCGCCTCCAGCGCTTTCTCACGCACGCGAATATGCTGAAGGGCGACCTGGTCGCCTGCTACGTCATTGCGCTGCTGTACGTCCTGCGTTCCGGGAAGCGCTGGCGTCCGGGCATCATGATTGGCCTGATCATGTCGCTGGCGTTTTATGCCAGCCTGGAAAGCCCGGTCTATCTTGGGTTGATCTCCGCCGTGTTTGTGCTTTGCATGGCCCGGCCCTGGCGCAGCCTCGGGGAGAGTGTGGCGATCGTCCGCGGGCTTGCCCTGGGCGCGTTCCTGACGGCGCTGTGTACAATGCCGTACCTGGCGGCATTCTTCCAGCAGCGGGCAAGCGGCGACTATTACGTGGAGGCGGCGCACCCGGGGGCAGGCCTATCCTCATTCGTCACGCCGCCCGGCAGCTCGTTTCTGTGGAGTCACGTTGTGGCGGGTCTGCGCCCGTCGCCGGAATGTCAGGAGGGCACAGTCTTCCTGGGGCTGCTGCCCGTGTGCCTGGCCGGGCTGGGCTGTCTGTTCCGAGCGCCCGGCCGCGAGTTGCGTTTCGTGAAAGTGCTGCTGGCGGTTTTCTTCGTGTTTTCCCTGGGGCCGGCGCTGCATTTCGCGGGGGAAGCCCCCTGGCTGCCGTTGCCGATGCACTGGTTGCGGGCGTGGCCGGTGCTGAGCGAGATGCGGCTGCCGGAGCGTTTCCACGAGGTCACGACGCTTCCCTTTGCGCTGATGGCGGGGTGGGGGTTCATGCGGGTCACGGGTTCCGCGCGCCTCGCTCGCTGGCGGGGGGTTCTTGGATTGGCCTGCACGGCGATCGCTCTGCTGGAATACGGGGGGCGGCCCATCGAGACGTACCGGGCGGTCACGGCCCCGTTCGCTGCGGTGAAGCAGGATCCGGCAGAGGTTGCCGTGCTGGATGCCCGGGCGAATCTCAATTATGGGCCTTTGAATCAGCTTTGGCACGGGAAGCCCATTGTCGGCGGGGCGATCAGCCGGGTCGCGCCGGATTTTCGCGCGTACGAGGCCGCCACGCCGCTGATCGCGCAGTACAACGCGCCCTACAGCCTGCAGGGGCCGGCCATCGAAGAGTTCGTGGCGCGGCCAGATGCAGCGCGGCTTGCCCGCGAAGTGGCCGAGTTGCTCGGACTTCGCTATGCGGTGCTGAACATCGCGGGGGATCAGGCAAAGAAGTCCTTAATCGATCTTCTGCCGAATACACGTGTGGGCGCCGAAGGCACCGTCGAAGTCTATCGTCTTGAGGTGCCGGAACCGCCCGGGCTTATGCCGCGCGCGTTGGAGATTGGCACGGGCGCCTGGAGTGCCTATCTGGCGCACGGCTGGGGACAGTGGGCGCGCTTCCCGGAGACAATCGCGGGACGCCAGGTGATTTGGCCGCAGTCCCCGAAGGCGACTGTGCTGTTCCGGAGTGTTCGGCCGGAGGCCCTGCACATCACGTTTGAGGCGGTGTCGCGTGCGGAATCCACGGGCGTGCGCCTCTCCGCGGCGGTGAATGGACATTCCGTTGGCGAGACGGACGTCCCGCCCGGAGGGCACCGCTTCGAGTTTGACGTGCCTTCGGGGTGGGTGCGTGCCGGATTGAATGAGGTGTCCTTCGCGTGGCCGGGAAGCGATCAGGATCGCGTTTTCGTGGCGGCCAGCGATTGTTCGCAATTCGCGGGAAGCCATCTGTGGCCGTGGCGGCAGGGGGGCATGTTTGTCAACGGGCAGAACGTCTGCGCCACAGCGCCCGGGCTGAATGTCGTCGTGTTTGCCGCAGACGGCCGATCCGTGCGCTCGATAGAGACGTGGAGCCCAGACTCGGATGCATCCGCGTGGGCGCGGCTCGCGGCGCACTTGGACGCGATTCCCGAGGATCGGGAAGTGACGATTCTTGGCTGTCAGCAGTCCCCCGGCGTGCTTCCCGAGCCAGTCAAACAGGCTCTGGCGCCGTTCGGGGCCAATACATGGCCGGCATGGCGGAACTTTGCAGCGCTCGGCCGGCGCGGCGCGATGATGGCCGCTGGCACGGACGGCCCCTTGCTCGTGTGGCCGCCGGGCCGTTGCGGTTTTGCGTCGTTCCAATTCGCGACAGTTTCCGGCGCGGCGGCCACTGGCCTTCGCAGGACGCCGTTGCCTTGATCAGTGGACGACGACCTCCCGTTGCGCCCATTCCGTTCCGCCGGAGCGCACGACGAGCACCGGGCACTTGATGGCGTGGCGGACGCTGTCGACGGTTGCGCCATAGACGAGGTCGCTCAGTCCGCGGTGGCCGTGCGAGCCGAGGACGAGCAGATCAAAGCGGAATTCCTCGACGAGGCGAATCAGTTCGTCCACGGGTTTGCCGCGGCGCAGGAGGATCTCGACGGAAAGATCGCCGCCTTCGATTTCCCGGGCGAGGTGTTCGAGATAGAGCTTGTCTTCGGCGCCGTGGCGGCTGGCGCTTTCCTCGCCGTAGACGAGCGCGCCGGGCGTATCGACGACGTGCACGAGCGAGAGCCGGGCGTGGTGCGAGCGGGCCAACGTCATGGCCGCGGAGATCACTTCGGAATCGCCTTCCGTATGTTCGAGCGCGACCGCAATCTCCTTGATGGGCAGGGGCCGGATGCGCTCGGCGACGCCCGTGGCCACGGAGCGCAGCCCGTTCTCCCAGGTGGCGCCCGGCCAGAGCAGCGGGCGAAGCGTGATGTACGCCAACCCGAGGAGTCCCGTGGCGACGGCGGGGAGCAGAAGGAACCAGAGCCAGACCGGGGCGCCGCTGAGCCACTCGGACATTTGGCCGTAAACAAGCTTGAGATTCAGGGCGACGATGATGGCCGCGATAGTCCAGGCCAGGCACTTGACCCAGGTGCGGTTGGCGAAGGATCCCATTTTCCGCTTGTCGGAAGTGAAGAGGATGAGCGGGATCGTGGCAAAGGGAAGCTGCAGGCTGAGGATGACTTGGGACAGGATCAGGAGCTTGTAAGTGCCCTGTTCGCCCGCGATGTAGATGACCACGACCGCGGGGGCCAGGGCGACGCTTCGTGTGACGAAACGGCGCAGCCAGGGGCGGATGCGCAGGTTGAGGAAGCCTTCCATGACCACTTGGCCGGAGATCGTGCCGGTGATCGTTGAGCTTTGCCCGGCGGTAATGAGGGCGAGGGCGAAAGCGACGGGCGCTATGGTGCCGCCGAGCAGGTTCTCGAGGAGAGAATGGGCCTGCTGAATCTCCGTGACCTCGATGCCTCGCGCGTGGAAATTGGCCGCGGCCATGATAAGGATGGCCGAGTTGACGAAGAAGGCGCCGTTCAGCGCAACGAGCGAGTCGAGGAAATTGTAGCGGCAGGCCTCCTTCTTCCCGGTAATCGTGTTGGAGACCGCCCGGGACTGAACAAGCGAGGAGTGGAGATAGAGGTTGTGCGGCATGACTGTGGCGCCGATGATGCCGGTGATGATGTACACCGCGGCGGGATCGACGTGGGGGATGAAGCCCGCGGCGATGCCGCCCCATTCGGGTTTGGCGAGAAAGACCTCGATGAGGAAACAGGCGCCGATCGTGGCAACCATCATCAGGATGAAGGCTTCGATCTTCCGCACGCCGAAGCGCTGCAATGCGAGCAGGAGGAACGTGTCGAGGGCAGTGATGGCGCATCCCCAGAGCAGCGGGAGGCCGAAGAGGAGGTTGAGCCCGAGGATTGTGCCGAGCGCTTCCGCGAGATCCGTGGCCGCGATCGCAATCTCCGCCAGGAACCAGAGGAAGTATCGGACCGGGCGGGGATACTCGCGGCGGCACGCCTGGGCGAGATCGAGGCCTGTGACGATGCCGAGGCGCGCCGAAAGCGTCTGCAGGAGGATGGCCATGAGATTGGACATCAGGATGACCCAGATCAGCGTGTAGCCGAAGCGCGCGCCGCCCTCGATGTCCGTCGCCCAGTTGCCGGGGTCCATGTAGCCGACGCTGACGAGATAGGCGGGTCCGACGAAGGCGAGCAAGCGGCGGAACCAGCCGCGGCGTTTTACATCGACCTCGCCGCGTCCCTGTTCAAACGGCCGTTCCTGCAGCACGCCCTCTTGCGCCATTCCGAGAGTCCTCCCGCTTGCGATATGCGTGTAAGATAACCCATTCAGGGTCCCGATATCTTCCCCGCCCTTGTTTTCCTCCCGGGCATGCCGCAAAATGCAGGACAGCCACAGAGGAGTCCAGGCATGAAACCCCGTTCGTTGTGGATGCTCTTGTTGACGGCCTGCATGGCGGGCCGCGGCCTTGCGCTCGAGGCCGGCACGGCCGTGGCCGATATCACGCCGGACGTGCAGGCGTTCAAGGTGCCCCTGGCGGGTTACGGCGCGCGGATGGGACGCCCCGCGACGGGCGTGCATGATCCGCTGCACGCGAAGGTGCTGTATCTGCGGGACGGCGCCACGCGGATGGCGCTGATCACCTGCGATCTTCGCTCCTCGACGCCCGAGTTCAAGCGGCAGATCGTGGAACGCTGCCCGGCGCCCGGCTTCACGCTGGACAACGTGTTTGTGGCCTGTTCCCACACGCATGACGGGCCGTCCATGTACCCCGAGAAGTTCTGGCAGATGCAGTTTGGGAAGTACGATCCGAAGATCGTGGAAATCATGAGTGCCGCCGTGGCGGAGGCACTGGCCAAGGCCGTCCAAAATGCCGTGCCCGTGAAAGTGGGTTATGGCGCGGGGCGCGCGGAGGCGTTCGTCCACAATCGCCGTTTCGGCTATGACGCCGAGAAACGAAAGGCCGCGCAGGAAACGCCGGTGACCGAGCCGGTCTTCCGCATGCTGCGCGTGGACGGGCTCGACGGGAGCGCGAAGGCGGTTGTGGTGAATTTCGCATGTCATCCAACGATCCTCAGCGAGAAGAACATGGCCATCTCCGCCGAGTGGCCGGGCGTATTGCAGGCCGAGGTCGAGAAGGCCATTCCCGGCGCCGTGGCGATGTTCACGAATGGCGCGGAGGGCGATCAGTCGCCGGAAGGCGTGCAAGGGACGGATGAATTCGAACGGATGCGCGATTTCGGGACCCGCCTGGCCGCAGTGATGGCGCCCGTGGCGCAGGCGATTGAAACGCGGCCCGATTGCCCGATCGCATACTGCAGGATTACGCCCGAACTTCCGCCGCTGAGTTTCCCCGAAGGGGCAAAGACGAAGTATGCCACGTACCGGAAGGCGGCACAGGAAGGCTTGCCGCGCCGCGCCGAGATTCAGATCCTCCGCATCGGGCCGGCCGCGATTGTTGGGCTCCCCGGCGAACCCATCATGGAAGTCGGACAGGCGGTGCGCCAGGCCGTGGAACGGCAGGGCCTCGAGCATGTCCTGGTTGCCGGACTGGCGAATGACTACATCGGCTATCTTGTGAACGAGAAGGAATACGCGCACGGCGGCTACGAGGTGGAAAGCCGCTCGTACTATGGGCCGGGTCTGGGCGCCTTCCTGGCCGAGCACGCCGGAAAAGCCGCGGCAACGATTGGCTCCCACGGCGCTACCGGACCCACGCACGAGTGACCGATGATTGTCCGGGGGGCGCTTGCTCAGCCCTCGTGACAGGCGCGCTGCAGCAGAACGTCCACGCGCCGGGCGAAATCCTCGAAGGGCAAGACGGGGTCGCGTTGGCCCGCGGTGTCGCCTTCCGAGCCCGATGCGCCGAGCAATGCGGCGATCTTCTCGCGCATGGCGGCGGTGTCGCCGGGCGCGACATAGCAGATTCCGTCTCCGCTGACTTCGCGCAAGACCGGCAAGTCAAACGCGATGCACGGGACGCCTGCGTACAGCGCTTCGAGCGGGGGCAGCCCAAAGCCCTCGAAGTAGGAAGGGAAGAGGACGAGCGCGGCGCGCTTGAACTCGCGCCACTTCTCGTGCTCGGATATCCGGTGCAGGATCTCGATAGAGATCCCGAATTCCGCGGCCTTCTCTTCGATGGGCCGCATGAATGCCTCGTCCGGCGCGCCGACGCCGACGATGAAGACGATCGTGTGGCCGCGCATGGCCTCGCAGAGCATTTCCGGCACGAGGTTTCCGCCCTTGTGCTCGGAATAGGCGAAGCGGGTCAGGATCAGGATGCGTTTTTCTTTCGCGACTTCGCCCACGGCGTCCGCCACGCGCGAATTCACGGTGGGCCAGAGGTGTTCGAATAGGGCGGTGGGCGGGGCCGTGTCGTAGAATTCGCGCGCCCATCCCGTGCCTTCGGCGGCCAGCGAGAAGATCATGGAGGCGCTTTCGCTGATGCGCCGCCACCCGTTCCAGCAGGCGACGGCCCGCGCTTTCGGCGAGAGCGCGTTGAACCAGTTCGCCGATTCGAAGTTCAGGAGCGCAATGCGCGCCTTCGTCCGCGCTGCGAATTCCAGGGCGCGGCCATAAGAGGGATCCACGGAGCCATGCGGGATCACCACGAGCACGTCACAGGGAATGTCGGGAAGCGTGCAGGCGCCCTTCTTCTGAATGGGGCACACATGCACCTGAATCCGATCGTGTGCGGGGAAGAGTGCCGGGTCCGCGAAATCGGGATAGAACGACGGGACATGGTTCGTGATATACGAGACGTTCCACCCCATTTCGGCGGCCGCTTCCGCCATCAGCCACGCATGATAGCGCCCGCCGGAGAAGTCCGTGGCGGAATTGATGCCGAAGAAGACGACACGCTTGATGTCCTTGGACGGATCGAATGCGGCAAGCCCGGTCTCGGCCACCGCCGCCGGGCGCACATCGTGCGCTTCCATTCCCAGGAGCGTTTCCTCGGGCACGTAGGATACCGGCTGGCCTTCCTGAAAGCCGCCCGCATGGCCCGGGGCAATGTCTGACTTGTGAAAGAAGAGCATGCGTCCGCCCCGCCGGGGCCGGATGAATCCAAAGCTTCGCTCCTGGACAAACCAATGGACAGTTCCGTCCTCGCGTGCTTCGAATTGCATGTCCAGCGCGGCGGCCAGATGCCGGTACACGTAGTCGAAGGAAAGATAGGCGCGGGCATAGCGTCGCGCGTCCTTCTCCACGGCGGCGCGAAGTTCCGGACGATTCAGGAGGGCAATGACGTGTTCTTGGAACTCCGGCATGGAGGATGCCACGAGATACGGCGAGAGCCCCAACGGCGGGATGCCCTCGACGCCGGCGGGCGTGGAGACGATGGCCTTGCCCCGCGCAATCGCCTCGATGGTCTTTATCTTGAGTCCGGTGCCCAGATCGGTGCAATTGACCACCACCGCCGCCCGGTTAAATTCGGCCTGAAGGTCGTCCAGGACGCCCAGATAGGAGATGCCGTCTTTGAAGCGCTGCCGGAATTCCGCGTCCAGTGCCTCGCAGACACCGCCGACGACCCGGAGTTCCGCCGCCGGGAACTGCGCGCGAATCCCCTCCCAGCAGGAGGCCATAAACTGCTGCAGGCCCCGGACGTTGAGCGGATTCTGTGAACCGGTGAAGAGCACGGAGGCGGGATTCGCGGGCACAGTGCTGGGGTGCCACGCGGGGTCTGCGGCCAGGCCAACCGTAATGACGCGGCGGTCCGGAACCAGATCCGCGAGCAGATGCGCTTCGTGATCCTGAATGGCAATCAGCACGTCGGCATAGCGCAGAAGCTCCGCTTCCTGCTCCCGGGTGATGCGTCGCCGGGTTTCGGTGGTGATTCCAAAATGCTCCAGTTCCTCCGTCAAACGATAGTGCACATCGATCGTCTGCACGAACTTCTTGACGGCGGCGGGAAGGCGATGCATCGCCGTCGTCATGTAGATGTACTCGGCGATGACGGCATGGATGCCGAAGGATTCGTGAATCCGATCCAGACAGGCGGCCGTGTTCTCATGATACCGGTCGCCGTCACAGACGCGCCGGTGCCGGCTGCCCGGCGCTTTGCCGGACGGATCGACGCAATACACATGATCGAACAGCCCGCACAACTCTTCAAGGTCGCCGGCTATCTGATCGGGCGGGATCTGGTTCAGCAGAAAGACCCGGTATCCGGCCTGCCTGAGCCACAGGGCCATCTGGCGCACCGCGATGCGGTTGCCCTGTGTGGCCGGCAGTATCTGCAGGTGCGTGAGGAGCACGACGAGGGGACGCTCAGGCGCCCCGGCAAGTTCCGGATTCCGCCCTTCGCACTCAAGCACGCCCGGGAAGAAAGAAGGTTTCCAGGAACAGGTCATGATGGCGCCACAATCATTGTTCGGCCTCGCTTATTCCCACAGAGGCCAAGGCCTCTTCCAGCGAAATCCGCTCCAAGACCTCGAGCTTGCCGCCGCGGGTGGCGTTCTTGATTCCACCGCCGTATTGCTGCAGGAACACGTGGCAACTCAACAGCGCCGCCTCGATTTGCCACATCACGGGCGGGCACCACGCCTTGCCGGAGCGGTATCCCTGGATGAAGTGATTGTCATCTCCGGTCACTTTCCGGAAGGCATCGTGCGCCGCTTCATTGACGTTGAACGTGAAGCTGTGGTCCATCCCGTAGATGAACCAGCGCGTGATGCCCATGTGAAAGCCGACCTGTATTGCGGCGATCAGGGTGCCGCCGCCCGGCATGACGAAATCGTAGACGTTTGTGGAGAATTCGAGGGGCGTGCGGCTGCCCATGCGGAACCACACGAAGCCGCCGGACAGGTTCGGGCGTTCGTTGGCCACGAAGAGCACGGTGCCGGGATGGCGGTCAATCATCTCCTGGCCGAAATCGCCGATCATCTGCTCATCGGTTGAGCAGAGGTAGGCGGGCCGGAAGCGCATCCGCTCGTAGGCCAGGTAAAGCCGGTTGCAGCCGAACGCGATTTCGTCCGTCAGGCGATCCAGATCTTCCGTGCGGACGCTCGGGCCGTTGCCGATGAGCCATCCCGTGCGGCCGCGATGAAGGTCCTTGAGCGCCGCAATGCGCCCGTCGTTCTCCGAGAGCGGCCGGCCCTGCTCCGCGGCCGCGATGCGATCGCGCATCTGCGGCGAGGTGTCCCGCGGATGACTGAGCCATCGCGGCAAGGTTCTTTCACTGTAACTACTCATGGGCAACCAAATCCAGGATCATCGCAACTCGAATAAAGTATCGCATACGGGACCTGCGTTTACACGCGTTTCATCCCGAGGCCGGCGGCTTCCGCAGCGTAATATCCCATGTGCACTTTGCGTAACGCAGCAGGTCCTCCTTGTTTCCGCCTTGAATGGCCTCGAGCACGAGGGAACAATGCGCTTGCAGGCGCCGCCGCACGTCATCGCGCTCTTCCCCGGACAAGACCGGGAAGACCTGCTGTTCGGCCTCCTCTTCAATCTTCCCGGCGTAGAACTTCGCCTGGTGCAGCGTCAGGGGCTCGTCCGGAGACCAGTATCCGAGGCTGCGCGGATGAATCTCGATGTCCAGATGGACGGAGTGTGCCGCGTCGATCAGTTCGTCATAGCCTGGCCATTGCCGAACCACATAGCGGGTTGGATCGGCGATTCGATGGAGCCGCTGCAGGATGCTGATCGTCAGGTCCTTCGGCAGGACGGTCAGGGCGGGCAGGCGATAGTGCGGTTCTGTGCGAAGCAACTGCAGTGACGCGCCGTTCCCCTGGAAGATGTAGCACAGGCCGTCCTCCGCGAGTATCTCGGCGATCTTGGCGAAGGTCTCCCGAAGGTCCGGGGTATGCTCCAGCACGTTGTTGAGGACGATGAGCGTGTACGTGTTCGGATTGAGCGGAAGCGCGCAGAAATCCGATTCAAAGTAATGGAACTGAATATCCGGCCGCTCGTGCTGCAGGCGGCGCATGATTTCGCGCGAATGCACGTAGATGTTTGAGTCGATCTCACAGCCGTCAACCAACCCGAAGCCGAGGTCCGCCGCGGGAATGAACGAGAGGCCGAAGAGGCAGCCCACGTCGAAGAAGGCCCGCAGCGGCACGCCGAAATCATGCGCCATGCCCTTCAGTACATGATCATTCTTCAGATGCGTTGCGAGACGCGTGATGGAACGCTCGGCATACGTTTCCGCCCGCGACGAAACGGTCTTTCCCCGGAGCAGCCGCTCGAAGACGGAGTAATCCATTTCCAGGAGATAGAGCACGATGGAGGGAAGGAGTCTGTATTTCCCGGCCAGGGCGGCGGCGAGGCGCGGGTCGCGCGTTCGCACGAGCGCGATCAGGAGCCGGTCATCGGCCTCGATGGCCGCCAAATCCCCCTCGCTGAAGGGATCCTGGCTTTCGAAGACCCGGTCCAGGAAGGGGTCGTCGCCGGCCGGCGCTGTTTCTGTCACGATTCCCAGATGCTTCAGTGCGCGCCGGGCGCGCGCGTCGAGCCTGGCCGCAAGCGCCTTTTCGCCCTCGGCTTCGTGAGCGCCCAGCAGCAGGCGGAAGAACGGGTCCTGGGCCATCGTCTGATATCCCTTGGGCGCGACCGGGGTCACGCTTGCGGGGGCTTCCACCGGAGGCGCTGAAGTCGATTTGGGCGCGGTTTCGATGCTGCGGACGATTGTGTCGGCATTGAGGAAGTGGAGGATGAGCTTCTCCCCCGCGGAGAAGTGGTCCACGGATCCCTCGAAATACCAGCCGCCGTTGGGCTCGCCGTATTCCGGGAATTTCGCCAGGAGGTCCGGACGGGCGAGCCCGCACTGGGCCGTGCCCAATAGCGTGCCGTCGGCCCGCGCGACCTGCAGGGTGTCATAGGCGGTCCGGGGCAGAAACCAGCCGCGAATCTGGAGCAGGTTGGCGTCGGGGTCGAAGGTCGACTTGGAGACGCCGTGTAAAAGAGTTTCGGCCATGGATAGCTTCTTTCCGTCCGCGCGGGCCGCTAGAACAGAGTATTGAAATCGACCTTGTCAAACACATCGAGCCCGGTGTTCGGCGTTGCGTTCAGCACCTGGATGCCGTGTTGCTCCGTCCATTCCCGCGCCACTTGAAAGCAGGCTTCTGCCCGTTCCGGTTTGGGTGTGACGAAGAGTTTTGGCTTGTCCCCCGCGGTGTATTTTTCGGTGAAGTGGGTGGGCCGGGAGGCGTCCTCGGCAACCCAGATCTTGGCTTTCAGCGTGCCGAAGGTGCGGTCTTGCACGGTTTTCGGATTGAGGTTGTAGCGGTGATCCACGCCGATGAGGTAGATGGGGTTGCAGCCCATTAACGCGGCGATTTGAATCAGTGTATAGGTCACGGTGAAGCCGAGATACAGGATTTCAGGGCTGTTGGAGAACTTGTAGGGGGGGCGCATCGTGTATTCGAAATTGATGGGGCACATGTTGGGGAACTGGAGCAGCGGGACGTATTCGAAGGGGAGGAACTTCGTGGTTTCGCGCGGGAGGTGATCCTGATACTCCAATCCGTATTCTTCGACTTGCAGGCGGTCCACGCAGGACCAGTAGCGGAATGCGTAGCCCCAGTCCTCGAAGCCCATGTAGCACCGGTTCGAACCGAAGGTGATCTCGTCCTTCAGGCGCTTCATATCCAGTTGATTCAGGCTCGGGCCGTTGCCCGCGATGAAGCAGCGGCGGCCCTGGTGAATGCCCTCCATCGAATCGAGGAGCACGGGCATCTCAAACTGGCGGAAGCCGCCGAAGCCGAGCATGGCGAATTGCCGGAAACCGGCGCGCCAGAGTCCCCGGAACATGGAGTAGTGCGGGCCGATGTCCGGCAGGGTGTTGTCCGGGATGAACTCGATGGGTTTGTTCTGGACCGGCAGGGGCACCGCGATGGCGTCGAGTTGCCGGAAACCGGCCACGCGCTGGGCAAAGTCCTCGTTCAATCCGCCGCCCGGCACTTCGAGCGGGACTTCGCATACTTCCTTCACCTGGCGAAAGCGGGCGCGGAAATCCTGGGCATCGCCCATGGCCGCGGGATCGGCGAGGAGCGCGACACAAGCGTCCGAGCTTAGCCGCCGCAACCAGCGTTCCGTCAAATGGCGGGTGCCTTCGCGGAGATACACGGCATGCCGGGTCAAGGGGAAGGCGCGCGGCCCCCACTCGATATTCAGGGAGATATCCGTGATGGGATGAACGGAAGCGTCCTTCGGGACGGGAAGCGGCGCGGACGGACTCGCCTCGCGCGGGGCCTTCGCCTGGGCGGCGCCGGGGAGCCGCGACACGAACCACGTGGGCATTTCGGAGAGGGGCCGGCTCAGGAGCAGCTTCTCAAGCCGTTCACGCAATGTGCGGCTGTTCAGCACCCGGGTCTGGAACTTCGGGTCGTCCAGCATGGACGCAATCAAGCGCTCGTCCATGGCGATGCGCTTGAAGAACACGCGCGTCAGCTTGTTGGATGCGATTAACGAGGCGACAAACTTGCGCACAGTCCGCACAACAGACATTCGAAATACTCCCTTGCCGTGGTCAGAAACGAAGCCGCCGGCGGCACAGAGGCTTGCCGCCCGCAACTAAGTACCCGGCCCATCACGTCGGCGGCATTATATCATGCGGAAGCGGGCGGGGGATCAACGGGGAGGCGCGGGGGCCTTCTCGATCCAGTGCAGGAGCGCTTCCACGTTGATGGCGCTTTCCCAGGGCCGGCAGCGCGTGCCGGCGGGTTGATGATTGCGATAGTACTCCGCCCAGGCGCCGGTGGCGTCGGCCAGTTGCAGGGTTTTCTCGTAGAGCTCGCGCGCCGCGGGATGCTCCAGTTCCGTGAGTGCATAGAGCAGGAGCCCGTAGTCATAGCCCACGGATACGTCGCTGTCCGGGCGCGAGGGCAGCTTGCCCGTGGCCTTGTACGACTGGATGATCTCCTCGACTTGCGCGCGGAGTTCCGCTTTCTCGAACAAGGAGGAATGGAAGTAGAGCGGCGTCAGGCTCACGGATTGGAGCGTGTAGACCCTGGGATCCGCCTTCGGCAAGGCGGGTTTCCCGAGGCAATTGAGGCAAACGTAACGCGCCGTGTCCGTTCGAAGCGTCCACTGCACTGTCGCACAGGCCTCGCACACGCCGTGGCGCGCGCGCGGCATGGCGAGCGGGTCCCGGCTTCGCTCCGGGTTGTTCGTGATGAGCCGTCCGTCCCGCCAGAAGTTGTTCCGGAAGCTGCCGCGCACCCGGTCCAGGGTTTGGCCTTCGCTCTTGAGGCGCGCGTTGTCCCACAAGGCCAGTTGTGCGGCGAATTCGAGCAAGCGCCGCCCGCTGTCGATGAACAACATCGTCGCCTCCGCCGAGCCGTCGTTGAGCGTGGAGCGGGGGAGGATGCCGCCCGCCACATACGTCTCGTCGCCGTTGAACGGAAGCATGTCCTGGATGAAATGGCGTTGCTGCACCGTCCACGCCCACTCGAGCATGGGGAAGATCTGCCGGACGAAGTCCACGTCACCGGACCGCGCCAGATAGTCGAAGGCCTGCAGCGTGATGTACCCCGTGATTTCGACCTCGTCGTTTTCGTGCACATGGAAGAGGCCGGGGATGCCGAATGCCTGGGCGTTGTGTATCTGGCCGTGGGCGGCGAAGATGTTGTAGTAGAAGCCGAGAATGTCGCGGGACATCTCCTCATGCCCGAGCGCCACGAGGCCCCGGTGCGTTCCATACTGATCGCGGACATATCCGAGATGATAGGGGTACCCCGCGAGCACGCCGCCCTCGGCCGCCTGTTGCGCCTTGATCAGCACGGCCACATCGTCCAGAACCTGGACGAGCCGTGCGCGCATCGGAACCTCGGCGGGCAGTTCCGCCGCGAAATTCTTGCCCTTCGCCGTGAACTCGGACCACCACGCTCTTGTGCGCGCGAGCAAGGACGCGTAGTCCTCGCGAAGGCATGCCGCCATGTTTTCCATGCATGCGGCGAGTTCCGGCCCGCCCGCGACGTACAGCGTTCCCCGGCCGGGCAGGAAGCGGAAGATCCTCGCGTTTTCGGAAGTGCCGGGTGCGGCTTCCACCGTGCCGCTCCACGCGAACTGATGGAAGAACGCAAAGGGGATTGGATAGCTGCCGAAGGGCACGCTGGGCTTTCCTATGGGCGTTTCGAGAAGGAACGCGCCTTTTACTCCGCCGTCCGGCAGCATGGCCCCGTTGCTCGCGATGCGCACGCCGGCTTCGGGATGGAACTCGAAGTCCAGGGGAACCGTGGACTCGACCTGCCGCACGAAGCACGGCAGTTCGCTGTCCACGAAGTCCGTGATGACCGCCACGTCGCGCCCGGCTAACGCGATGCGATGCTCCCAGATGGCCGCGCCCGTCACGCGCCGCGACTGGCATGTCACCCCGGCTTCTTCCAGACTCAGGTGGCCGACGTTTGTCGTGCTGTATGTGGGGCCAAAGATCTGGAGGAGTTCGGGCCCACGGCCGTAGACGCAGAGCCGCCCGTTGCCCAGGCAATGCACGCTGCCGTTTGTTTCGTTGGGGGCCCAGTCCCGGGGCGGGCTCCAGGCCGCGCCCGGCAGCGGCCCTTCCAGGAGGTTGGCATGTGCACTGCTGCAGGTGCACATGGCACCCGCCACCAAAACGAGTAAGATGAACGACAGGCTCAGTGTTTCCATGGGCACTCCAGTTCCTGAAAGACCGAAGACGATCCGGGGTAGTCTGCCTCGAAGGCAATACCGGGCGCAACGCCTGTGCCGTTGCCGGGCACGCCTGTTCCGGGTATGGCAACCCCTTTGACACACCGCTTTGGGCCTCCCGTCAGCCAGCGTTCCCGGAGGAAGCGGTCTCTTCCTCTTTGAGGCGAAGGGCCTCCTGGACGAGACACAGGAGATGATCGCGGAGATCCTTCGGCCAATCCCGAATCATATTCTCGAACTGCGGCACGTCCTTGGCGTAGAGCGCGCGGGACGCTTCCTCAAATCCGGGCAGGTTACCGGCCATCGCCCACATGAACTTGCCGGCCGCATCCCACGCCTGGCGCTCCCGGTCAGCGCCCGCGGTCCGTTTGCGTTCATTGTCCACGAGCCGCCGCAGCGTGGCGGAACTCCCCCCGGCCTGCTGACTGAGCCAATCCCAGTGGCGCGGCAAGAGCGAAACCTCCCGGCATATGACGCCAAGCCCCGGCCGGCCGGGTCCGCTTCGGGCGGGCCTCGGCGGCTCCTGCGGCCGAAAATGAGGATGCGAAGCCAGCCGCGCCACCACCTCGTCCGCAGTGCCCCGGAAATCAAAATCAAGCTGCTTTCCCGTCTGGTCCTCGAAAATCAGGACAGGCTCGGTCTCGCCGGTTTCCATACGCGCTTTCGTGCAACGAAGCATGGTTTCTATATCGCCGGACACGATCTTCTGTAGCCCCGCAAAGGCGCTAAAGGTCCTGGTTTCATTCATCGCGTGCTACCTCCGAGCTCAATTATACCCGGGTTAAATTCGCTGTGTCAATATTACCCGGGAAATATTGGTAGGGCGCGCGAGCAGAGAGAATGGATGCTATGGACGTGATGGACAAGATGGACCGTGGGATGGCGGCGAGAAGATCTCCCCGCCGACCACCCGGCGTGGAGCAGACTTATCGGACTTCGGCGCGCCGTTTCTCGACTTCCCAGTGTTTTCGGGCAGAGGCGATGGCGATGATCTCATTGATACAGGCGAGGAGGGCCAGTCCCGTGAAGTAGAATGCGCCGAAGGCCATGACGCGATAGGGTTCTTCGGGCCACACCCCCTCCGCGCCGAGGTTCTGCGCGGCAATCACTTCGGGGGTAATGCCGAAGGCGGGCACCGGCGGCACAACCGTCACGAAGACGCCGCCCAGATAGAGACAGGTCATGGCCGCCCAGTTCGCGATGATCACGCTTTGTCCCCGGAGGCTTGGGGGACGCAGCACCACAGTGGGGAACTTGCTGAGAGTGAGGCCGAGGAACGCCAGCAGCGGCCACCACCCGCCATACATGACGGAGAACCCTGCGGCAAAGAGCGTGTAGAACACGAGGAGCGCGGAATACATCAGGAGGCGTTCACGCCGGGGCACATCGCGCGCGCCGACCGCCCCCAGGAATCCCGTCGAGTGCACGACGAGGAATTCAAGGAGCATGACAAACAAGAGATGATGCACGGACAGTTCGCCAAACGTGTTGGGGCGGAACCACGTGATCAGGAACATGGCCGCCAGCCAGAGGTCCAAGCCCGAGGACAAAACAAGCCGTCCCGCCATCTTCACGAACCCCGTCCATTGCATAAACGATCTGCTCCCTGTCGTGTGCGGCCCAGCATAGCACGCGGAACACCCTGCCCGGGAACCCGCAACGGAGCCGCGCCCCGCCGGAATTGAAAGATCTCCGTCCGCCGCTTAGTATGCTTCCGGACAATGCAAAGGAACGGCGGCTGGACATCCAAGGAGAAGACGGCATCATGAACGCGCACTTCGACACGCAGGCGAAACGCATCCGGTGGAACCGCGCGCTGACGGCGCTCCTGCTCCTGGCGGGATACATGGCCTTTTCCGCACAGGCTCAATCCGAGGACATCCAAACCGGCACGGGTCATCATTTCGCCGCCACGGACTATTCCGGCGGCAAGGTGTTCATCGTATCGCCGGCCGGGGCGGTCGAGTGGGAGTATGCGACGGGCACGTGCAATGACTTGTGGGTGCTGCCGAACGGCAATCTGCTGTTCAACACGGGGAAGGGCGTGCTCGAAGTCACGCGCGAGAAGAAGATCGTGTTCTCCTATGAGTCGCCGAGCGAGATCTACGCCTGCCAGCGCCTGGCGAACGGCAACACGTTCATTGGCGAGTGCAGCAGCGGACGGCTGCTGGAAGTGGATCCCGCCGGGAAGATTGTGAAGGAGCTCCGGCTGCTCCCCGAGGGCAGGGACGGCGGGCACCTCTACATGCGCAACGCGCGCAAGCTGGACAACGGCCACTACCTCGTGGCGCATTACGGAGAGGAAGTGGTTCGCGAATACGATGCACAGGGGAAGGCGGTGAACGAGATTCCCGCGCCCGGCGGGCCACACAGCGCCATTCGCCTGCCGGACGGCCATACGCTGATCGCCTGCGGCGACATGAAAAAAGCGCCGATGATCTTCGAAGTGGATCAGGCCGGGAAAACTGTCTGGAAAGTTACGCATGACGAACTGCCCGGGATTTCGCTGAAATTCATGGCCGGCCTCCAGCGCCTGCCCAACGGCAACACAGTGATGTCGAATTGGGTGGGCCACGGCGCGTTCGGCCAGGCGCCGCACCTCATTGAAGTGACGCCGGACAAGAAAGTCGTGTGGACGTTCCAGGACCACAAGACGATGAAGACGATCTCGAGTGTGCAATTGCTCGATGTGCCCGGCGACGCGCTCACGGGCGGGATTCTTCACTAGCGAACGTGATAGCATTCCTGCGGTGTGCGGCGTCAATTCATTCGAGGAGGCCTGCCATGTTGAAACGCGTAATCCGATTCCTGGCGAAGGCGGCACTTGTGCTGCTGGTGCTCGCGGCGGCGTTGACTGTTTTCGCCTACTGGTTCTCCCATCCCGGCCGCGGCCCGCAGCTTGCCGTCGATCCCAACGAGAAGGGTTATCTGGAGATGGTGGACGGCACCTGGGTGCTCCACGTCAAGGGCACGCCCTATGAGATGGGATATCAGCATGGCGCTCTGGCGCGCGAGCAGGTTCAGCAGGCCATGGCGCGCGTGGATCGCCTGCTCGAAATGGCGAAGGAGGAAGTGGGCCTGCCGCGCTTTGCCGCGGAATTCCTCCTGGGCTGCGAGTACCGGCTGTGCCTCCCGTACATTCCCGAGCGCTATCAGCGCGAGATGGAAGGGTTGGCCGACGGGGCGGGCGTCGATCTGAACATCCTCCGCGGCATGCTCGTCGTCTCCGAACTGACCGAGCGCAATTGCAGTTCGTTCGCCGTTTTCGGCAAGGCCACCGGCAACGGCAAGCTCTATCACGGCCGCAATTTCGATTGGGTGATGGAGGCAGGCCTGCAGGAAGATGCCGCCCTTATTCTCTACGAACCGGATGGCTATGTCCCCTTTGCCTCGGCGGGCTACTTCGGCCTTATCGGCGTGCTCTCCGGCATGAACATGGAAGGCGTTTCCATCAGCCAGATTGGCGCGGTCACGAAGGATGGCTCCTTCCGCGGCGTGCCCCTTATGGTTATGCTGCGCCGCATTCTCGAGGAATCCAAGAACCTCGACACCGCCACGGAGATCTTGACGAAGTCCAAGCGCACTGTCGGCTACAACTACGTTGTGGCCGACGGCAAGGCGATGGCCGCGCGCGCCTATGAGACCACCGCCAATCATTGCGCCGTCTTCACGGACAATGACCCGAAAGAGACTGTGGAATACGCGCTGCCCATCGAGAACGCAGTGTTCCGCGCCGACGAGGCGATGGATCAGACCGTGCGCAGTTTCCAGACCTGCTCGAAGGGCTATCCGAACATGCCCTACGGATCGGAGTCCTACGATCACCGCTACAAGGGCATGGCTGAGGACATCAAGGCGCATTTCGGCGCCATAGACGAGAAGGCCGCACTCGACATTCTCAAGAATGCGGCGATGAAGAAATCCAACCTGCACAGCGTTCTGTGCAATGCCACGGACCGCGAGATGTGGGTCGCGCACGCGGAAGGCGAAGAAATCGCCGCGAAACAGCCCTATATCCATTATGACCTGAAGAAGCTTTTCCTGAAACCCGACCAGCGGAAGTGATTGCCGCCGGCCAGCCCGCGCCAGGACGCAAGGTTGCCGTTCATGAAATTCGTCGCCAATCGAACCGCCTGTTGGACACTGTGCCTTTGCGCCGCCTCCCTCCTGGGCCAGGCGCATGGCGCGCCGGACCGGATGGAGGGCGCCAGCGGCGGCGCCCTGGATGCGTGCCGGGGCGCGCTCGTGGTTCCGCCCTCAGCCACATACAGCGCGATGCCCCTGACAGTCGAATGCCGCGTCAAGCTCTTCGGAAAAGAACAGTACAACATTCTCGTGGCCAACGAGACAAAGGCCTCCGCCCAGCACTGGGAGATCTTCACGACCCCTGGCGACGGAACGCTCCATGCCTACGTGCCGGGACGCACGCCGGATCATGTGCACAGCGCCGTCCCGCTCGTGGATGGGCAATGGCATGCGGTGGCGATGACGATGGAAGAAACGCACATCCGCCTCTTCGTGGACGGCAAGGAAGTCTCGCGCGCGGACGTAGCCATCGCGAATCCGGCGCGGGTGCCCGGGCCGCTGGCTGTCGGCAGCCTCGTGGAAGGCGGTTTCGGCTGTAACGGGTTGATCGATGAAGTGCGTCTGTCGAACGCCGCGCGGCCAATAATCGCCTCGATGGATTCGGAGTTCGTCACGGACGGCACAACGATCGGACTCTGGCATTTTGCCGTGGACGCCTTGGGGAAAGACGCGTCGGGACAGGGGCGTAACGGCGAATTCCGCGGCCGGCAGGTTGCCTTCACGGCAAGCGGCATGGAACTTCCGGGCGGCATGCCCACTGAATTGCAGCCGTTGCCGGCAGCCGAGCCGGCCGGTCCGCTTCGCGGCGCGTTGGCGGATGTGGCGCAACGTCTTCAACTCACGTCCGTTGAGACGGCTTCGATTCGGGATGCCGTGTTGCAGGAATGGAGCCACGATTTTGACTGGATGGGCAAGAAGGAATATCCGGAGCATCGCCCTGGCGGGCCGAGCGCGGAAAAGCTGGCCCAGGAAGTCTACGATCCCGAGGCCCTGATCCGTGATACGGACGGCGGGCCGCTGGGAACTGTGCTGCGCCGCACAGAAGCGCTTGCGGAAAGCCTTGGCGCCTCTGCCCCCGCGGCGCTGATGCGCGATC
>CAILVY010000276.1 GCA_903837785.1 Candidatus Hydrogenedentota bacterium | reverse complement strand
GCCGGAAGCGGTGCTCGAACATCTGCTCAAGTCGGGGGCGGGAACGGCCTTCTACGACGCCGTCGATCCGGCCCGGCGCCCGAATCTCGAACAGCGGTTTTTGGACACGCTCCGCGCGCGGCAGGGATCGGCAAGGCCGTATTGCGTGACACACGACTACATTGCCTGCGTCGCCCGGAAGTCCGGGGGCAACGGACAACCCATTGGGGAGGACCGGTCATGAACAGTCCAAGCGAACGCGGCTTCTGGGCGCTGATCGCCACGCAATTCCAGGGCGCCTTCAATGACAATGCTTTCAAAGTCATCGTAGTCTTCCTCGTCCCCCTGATGGCGAATCAGGCAGACTATCCCGCGACCGCCCTGGCCTTTCTGCTCTTCAACATCCCCTTTCTGCTCTTCCCTTCGTACGCCGGTTATTTTGCGGACCGCTTCAGCAAACAGCGGGTGGCGGTGTTGACGAAGTACTGGGAAGTGCTCGTCATGGGCATGGGCCTGCTGGCCTTCCTGCTGAAGAGCCCGATACTGCTTTGGGTCACGCTCTTCCTGCTGGCCATGCAGAGCGCGTTCTTCAGTCCGGCCAAATACGGCCTGCTGCCGGAAATGCTGCGGGACGAACGCCTTGCCTGGGGGAACGGCGTGCTGCAATTGGGCACAATGCTCGCCATCCTGCTCGGAACCGCCCTGGGCACGCCGCTCGTCGCGGCGTTTGAAGGCCGCGAGTACCTGACGAGCGTGGTGCTCATGGCGCTCTCGGCCGCGGGTGTGGCCACTTCCCATTTCATCACAAAGGTGCCAGCGGCCGCGCCGGACCGCAAGGCGCCGTGGAGCCCCTGGGCGGGCATGGGCCGTTGTCTGCGCTGCTACCGCGCCGACCGCTGGCTCTTCCTCACAGTACTCGGCATTGGGTATTTCTGGTTTGCCGGCGTGCTCGCGATGCAAAACATCATCGAACTCGCCAAGGCCACTGTGGCGTCGACCGCGCTTCAGGGACAGTTGTTGACCGCATTGAGCCTCGGCATTGGCATCGGCAGCCTCATCACAGGCTACCTCTCGCGGAACAAGGTGGAAGTTGGCCTGATCCCGCTCGGCGGCATAGGCCTATCCGTGTTCAGCCTGCTGCTGGGTCTCGGCGACTGGAGTTTCTGGGGGAATGCGGGTTTGCTCTTCGGCCTGGGCTTCTTCGGCGGATTCTTCGTGATTCCCCTGGATGCAACCCTCCAACAGCGCAGCCCGCGCGAAATGCGCGGCGACATGATCGCCACGTGCAACTTCGTGACCTTCGGCGGGATGACCGTGGCGTCGGTGCTCTTCTACCTCCTCTTCAACCGCCTCGGCTTGTCCACGTCGACAATCTTCCTCCTGAGCGCGGCGATGTCCGCCGTGGCCAGCATTTACATCTGCGCGCTGCTTCCCATCTTCCTGCTGCGCTTCATCCTCTGGTGCATCGCGAGCACCTTCTACCGCATCCGGGTGATCGGCCGCGAAAACATCCCGGAACAGGGCGGCGCCTTGTTCGTGGCCAACCACACGTCTTACGTGGATGCGCTGATGATCCTCGCCTCCACCGGGCGCGAGGTCCGCTATCTCATGTACAAGGGCATCTACGACTCGCCCTTCGTGCGGCCGTTGGCCCGGCTGATGGGCGTCATCCCCATCGCCGCGGATCAGAATCCCCGCGATATGCTCGAGTCGCTGCACGCCGCCACCGCCGCCCTGCAGGCCGGAGAAGTCGTCTGCATTTTCGCCGAGGGGCAAATCACCCGCACCGGCCAATTACTACCCTTCCGGAAAGGTTTTGAGCGCATCGTCAAGGGCCTCGAGGTCCCCATCATCCCGATTCACCTGGGCAACCTGTGGGGGAGCATCTTCAGCTTCTCCGGCGGCCGCTTTCTCTGGAAGGTCCCCTCGAAGATCCCGTATCCGGTCACGGTGAGCTACGGCGCCCCGCTCCCTTCTGACGCCACCGCCACGGATGTGCGGCGCGCCATCCAGGAATTGGGCACCTCCGCCTTCACGGCCAAGCGGTACCCTCTGCTCCACCGGAGCTTCGCGCTCCGGGCGCGCACGCACCCGTTCAGGCCGGCCATCGCGGACGGACTCACCCCGAAGATGTCCTTCTTCAAAACGCTGGCCGCAAGCCTTGTACTGGCGCGGAAGCTCAAGGGCGCCGTGGCCGGGGAAAAGATGGTTGGCGTGCTGCTGCCCCCGTCGGTGGGCGGCGCGCTCGTGAACATCGCCCTGCAGTGGCTCGGCAAGATTCCCGTCAACCTCAACTACACGGCCTCCGCCGAGGCCATCGAGTCGGCCTGTTGCCAGTGCGGGATCCGTCACGTAATCACCGCCGAAATCTTTCTGGAGAAGGTGAAAATGACCTCTCCCCGGCCCGCGATCTTGCTGGAAACGATTCGGAAAGAGATCGGCGCATGGAACCGGTGCGTGGGATTCCTTTGGGCCGCCTGTCTCCCGGGCGCCGTCATCGAGCGCCTGCTCGGCGCACCGCGCAAGCGTTCGGAACACGATCTCGCCACCGTCGTCTTTTCCAGCGGAAGCGAAGGGGAACCGAAGGGCGTCATGCTCTCGCACCGCAACCTGGCGAGCAACATCGAGGCCACGCTGCAGGTTTTCCCGCATGATTCCCGCGACGGCATCATGGGCGTGCTCCCGTTCTTTCATTCGATGGGGTTCATGGGAACACTCTGGCTCCCGTTGAGCAGCGGCACCCGGGTGGTCTACCACCCCAACCCGCTCGAGGCGCGCGTGATCGGCGGGCTGATCTACAAGCACCAGGCCACCTTCTTCATGATCACGTCCACGCTGCTCCAGGGCTTCATCCGCCAGTGCCTGCCCGAACACCTGAGCAGCCTGAAGTACATCGTTTGCGGCGCGGAGAAGCTTTCAGACCGGGTGCGTGAAGCCTGCAAAGAGAAGTTCGGCATAGAGCCCATTGAGGGCTACGGCGCCACGGAGTGCTCGCCGCTCGTCGCTCTCAACGTGCCCAACTTCCGCATCCCCGGCTTCTTCCAGCGCGGCACGAAGAACGGGACCATCGGCCATCCCATTCCGGGGGTGAGCGTGCGGATCGTGAACCCGGACGATGGTTCGCCGTTGGGCGTCAACGAATCGGGCATGATGCTCGTCGAAGGCCCGAACGTCATGCAGGGCTATCTGGGCAAAGCGGAAAAGACGGCCGCGGTATTGCGTGACGGGTGGTATGAAACCGGCGACATCGCCTCGGCCGACGAAGACGGCTTCATCACGATCACGGGGCGCTTGTCGCGCTTCAGCAAGATCGCGGGCGAGATGATTCCGCACGGCAAAGTGGAAGAATCGCTGCACGAGTTGCTGGGACTGACCGAACAAAGCCTCGCGGTGCTTAGCCTGCCAGACGAGAAGAAGGGCGAGCGGCTCGTGGTGCTGCACACACTCCATGACGCGCAAATGGGCCTCCTGCTGGCGAAGCTGCGGCAGAGCGGGTTGCCGAACCTCTGGATTCCCGATGCAAACGCCTTCCATCGCATCGAGGCCATCCCCCTGCTGGGGTCGGGCAAGATGGATCTGCGCGGTCTGCGGGCCATGGCCGAGCAAATTGAAAAGGAGCATGCCTTCGTGTGACGACGGGATGCGGCGCTGCCGTCGCGTTTCCTGGGCGCGCCGGACTCGGCTTCAATGACGACGCCCGCCGGCAGAGGATGCCGGCGGGCATGTATTAGCTGATCGCGCGGTTATTCGTCGGCAAGGCTCTTCAGCGGATGTTCGACGGCCGGCTGGGCGGGCAAGGCGCCCGGTTCCCCGGCTTTCTTCTCGCCTTCGGCGGGCTGATCCCCTTCCGGCTTTTGATTCCGGCCGAGGATCTCGTCAATGAGCTTCTGATCGGTTGTGAAACGCAGGTTAGGCAGCGTGCGTTCGCGAAGATCCGCCAGGTAATCCTCAATGAGGGCGTTCTGAGCGGCCATGCGCGCCGAATCGCGGAGCTGCTTCTTCTCTTCGTCCCACTTCTTCTTGTCTTCTTCCGTGGGCGGCGTCTTCTTGACCAATTCCACGAAGAACGTGTTGCCCTGGAAGTCCTTCAGCGGGCCGCCCATGGCGCCCGGTTCCTTCCGCGCAACCGCCTCGAAGATTTCCGTTGTCTGGAGGTACACCTGCTCCTTGAAGAGATAATCTTTCCGGGTGAACTCGCTCGTTTCCTTTACTTCCGCGCCCAGCTCGGGAAACAGCTCGTTGATCTGCGCCAGGCTCTTCGCCTGCGCTTTGATCTTCTCCGCGTACTCGGCAACCTTCGCCTTGTACTCATCCGTCTTCTTCTTCGCGGCGATGGTGTCTTCGCGGGCCTTGTCCTTCACCGCGTCGAGCGGCTGCACCACGCCGGGAATCAGCTCGACCACTTTGGCCACATAAATGCCGGAACGTCCCGTAACGACTTTCACCGGCTTCTCGTCGGACTTGTTCTCGAAGGCCATCCGGAAAGAACGCACGTCGGCTTTGGGGAAGCCCTCGATGTCTTCGCTTTCCTTCGTGAACTGGCCCGTCCGCTTGACTTCGAGCTTGGCCTCGTCCGCCGCCGTCTTGAAATCCGCACCGGCCAGCACTTTCTCCTGGATCGCCAGGGCCTGGGCATCCCGCGCCTTGCGCTCGTCAGCGGGCAATTCCGCCTTGATCATGATCTGACGCGCACGCACTTCGCGCTTCTGCGTATCGGAATTAATCCGTTCTTCCTCAATCTTGTAGACGTAGTAACTGTTGAACGCGAGCACCGGGTCCGTCACCTCGCCCACCTTCGTCGTGAACAGCACTTTGCGGAAGTCGGGGTCGTTCTCCCGCTCCGTTTGCCACCCCATATCCCCGCCGTTCTTCTGCTGCAGATCGGAATTGTCGTCGGCGAGCTTGGCGAAATCCGCGCCTTCCCGCGCCTGCTTGACCACGTCCAGCGCCTTCTGCGGCACGGGCGGCACGAGCGAGATCGTCACATACTCGACGGCCCGGGTATCCGGCGTCTTGTAGGATTCCGGGTTCCCTTCGTAATGCTTCTGAATCTCCTCATCCGTCACCTCAACCTTGGGCTCGATCTTCGCGTACTTGATCTGGATCTTCGTGGAATTCTCTTCCAACTGTTTCTGGATCTCGCTGTCGAGGACTTCGCCCGCCGGCGCCATGATCGTGTCCAGGAACGTCTGCCGGGCGATGGAAGTCTTCTGATCCTTGTAGATCGCGTTCCAGTCCTGGGCCGTGCTCTGTTTCACCCATTCGTTCCAGGCTTCCGCGTTGAACTTCCCGTTCTCATCCTGGAAGATGTTCCACTTCTTCATCTGCTCCGCCGCAAGACTGTCCTCGACGTCAAAGCTCCGTTCCTTCTCCTTCACGGAGATCAGGGCCGAATCCACCAATTGCTCCAGGACCTTGTCCGCCTGGCCGCTCTTGTCGAGTTCCTGATACGTCAAGCGGTCCTGGCCCCGCTGTGACATGCGCTGTGTCGCGGCATCCAGCGCCTGCCGGAACTGCGCGACGGTGATCGGCACCCCGCCAACGGAACCGATGTTCTGGGTGTTACCTTCCATCATCTCACTTCTCGACTTATAACCCGTGCTCGGGTTGCCAAAAAAGAAGACGAAGGGCACAATGATCACCAACAGGGTGAAAACGAGAATGGTGCGCTTGTGTTTGCGCATGAAGTCTTGCATGACTTGGAAATCCTCTCCAGGCCCGCACGCAACCGCGTGCCGGTGTTGGCTTTAGATGGGTACAGAGGATCAATGTAGCATATGCGCGCGCAGGGGCGCAAACTGAGCCCGGCCGGCAAGATGAGCACCGGTCTCTGTTAAGATAGAGCGAATAGGAAGAAAGGGCAGCGGGTGCTTGTTTCCCCGCTCCGGAGGGACTCACACGATGGAAATGCGCGAACTGGGCAAGACGGGCATTCAAATCACCCCGCTGGGACTCGGCTGCTGGCAGTTCAGCAGCGCCAAGGGCTTCGCGGGCAAGTTTTGGGCCACCCTGGACGGCGTGCCCGCCACGGAGATCATCCAGGCCGCGCTCGATGGCGGCATCAACTGGTTTGACACGGCCGAAATGTATGGCCGGGGCGTCTCCGAGGAATGTGTGGCGCACGGGCTCGAGGCTTCGGGAAAACGTCCGGGCGAGGTGGTCATCGCCACGAAGTGGCTTCCGTGGCGCCGCACGGCCGCCAATCTCCTGGCGACAATAGACGAGCGCAAGCGCCGGCTCGGCGCGTATCCCATCGACCTCTACCAAATCCATATGCCCACCTCCTTCTCGACTATCCGCGCCGAGATGAAGGCCATGGCCGAGCTGATACGCCGGGGCGACATTCGCGCGGCGGGCATCAGCAACTACACGGTGGGCCAAATGCGCCGGGCCCATCAGGCGCTCGCCGAGCACGGATTTCCCCTGGCCTCGAACCAGGTGAATTACAGCCTGCTGAACCGGAGAATCGAGCGCAACGGCCTGCTCGATACGGCCAGGGAACTCGGCATTACTGTCATTGCCTACTCGCCGTTGGCGCAAGGCCTCCTGACCGGCAAGTTCCACGAGCGCCCGGAACTCATCAAGAAAGGGGTTGGCTGGCGCAAATACCTCCCTGGTTACCGGGCGCACGGCCTCAGGAAATCCGCTCCGGTGATCGGCGCGCTTCGGCAGATCGCCGGCAAGTACAACGCCACGCCCAGCCAGGTTGCACTTCAGTGGCTGATTGCCTTTCATGGAGATGCCGTCGTGGCGATTCCGGGCGCAACGAAACTCTCCCAGATCCAGGACAACGTCGGCGCCCTCGCGTTTCAGCTCACGCGCGACGAATTGGATCAGTTGGACGAAGTTTCGCGCCCGTTCAAGTAGGCGAAGTCCGGCGCTTCCGCTCGCGGAGATAGTGCCGGAATTCCAGCGCGACGAGCACGGCGGGGATGCCGTAGAGCAGCAACATGCCCCACCACGTGTGCGAAAATCCCGTGAAATCGCGCCGGCGGTTCAACGGCCACCAGATGGCGAAAGCGCGGCCGTAGAGATTGTTCTGCGGCACCCAGCCCCAGACACGCCCATCGGCGCTCTGGCCGCTGTTGTCCCCGAGCAGCAGATAATGTCCCGGGGGCACCTGGCTGAACTCCGGTTCCGGCCGCACGCCGTACTCCAACGGCGTCTGCTCGCGCGCATAGAGGCGCTGCACCACGTCGAGGCTGATCGGAGACACCCCTTCACACAGCTTGTCGATGGCTTCTGGGGTCAGGCGGTCCAAACTCACTTCGGATGCGCGCGCGTGGAACTTGTTCATGTCCCGGTACAACTGGAGCGTTGCATCGTCGGGCGGCGACAGCAACACGAGGGGCTTGTTCACGCGCGCCAGCTTGAGAAACATGGCCTTGAGCTGTTCCGGCGGCGCTTCGAATGCGGTCGTGTAGTGGATGACGTCGCGGAGTTCGGGCGGCGGGTCGGTGCGTTGCCCGTTGATGTAGAGGGCTCCGTCTTTGATCTGCACCTGTTCCCCGGGCAGTCCTGCGACGCGTTTCACGAGAATCTTCGGGCCGGTCCCGTTGGGCCGGCGGAACACCACAATGTCCCAGCGCTTCGGGCCGCCCCAATCCCAGAGGCGGATCGTCGTGAAGGGGATCCGGGGGCCGTACATCCATTTGTTGACGAGCACGCGGTCGCCGCGGAAGAAGCGCGGATCGCCGTGGATCGTGGTTTCCATCGAGCCGGTGGGCACGGAGTACTGATCGATGAGGCAGCCCTTGATGAAGAAGATGCCGCCGATCAGGAGGATCCAACTGAGGAGATTCATCTTCGTCCACGGCCCGGTGATGGCCTCGAGGGCGCGGACCACGGACGAGGACCTATCGGGTGCGTGTTCGTCTGCCACCTCAGCGCTCCGATTCTTCGTTAACCTTCAGCAAGGCCATGAACGCTTCCTGCGGCACTTCCACAGTGCCGACCTGCTTCATGCGCTTCTTGCCCTCTTTCTGCTTCTCGAGCAGCTTGCGCTTTCGCGTGATGTCGCCCCCGTAGCACTTGGCCGTCACGTTCTTGCGCACGGCCTTCACGGTTTCGCGGACGATGATCCGGCGGTTGATGGCCGCCTGGATCGCCACCTCGAACTGCTGCCGGGGGATCAGCTTGCGCAGCTTCTGGGCGAGCGCCCGCCCGACGTACTGGGCATTGTCGCGGTGGACAATTGTCGAAAGCGCGTCCACCGGTTCGTCGTTGAGCAGGATGTCGAGCTTGACGAGTTCGCCCGCGCGGTAGCCGATCAGCCGGTAGTCCAGCGACCCGTAGCCGCGCGTGTAACTCTTGAGCTTGTCGTAGAAGTCGATCACGATTTCCGCGAGCGGGATGTGATACACAACCATGCAGCGGCGTGCGTCGATGTACGTGACGTTCACGTGCTGGCCGCGCTTCTTCTTGCAGAGCTCGATCACCGCGCTCACGTATTCGGTCGGACAGAGGATGTCGGCTTCGATGTACGGTTCCTCGACCTGATCGATCTCCGCCTGATCCGGCATCTGCGAGGCCTTCTCAATAACGATGATGTCCCCGTTGGATTTCGTGACGCGATAGGCCACGTTCGGCATCGTGGCGACGATCGTGAGGTCGAATTCGCGCTCCAGCCGCTCCTGGATGATCTCCATGTGGAGCAGGCCCAGGAAGCCCAGCCGGAAGCCGAGCCCGAGCGCGTCCGAGCTGTCCGCCTTGTACTCGAACGACGCGTCGTTCAGCTTCAGCTTGTCCAGCGCGTCGCGCAGTTCGTTGTAGTCCGTTGTCACGGCCGGATACATGCCGCAGAAGACCACCGGCTTCACTTCCTCGTAACCGGGCAGGGGCTTGGGCGCGGGATTGACGGCGTCGGTCACTGTGTCACCGACCTTCGTGTCGACCAGCGTCTTGATGTTGCAGATGAGATAGCCCACCTCGCCGGTGCCGAGTTCGGGCTTGGGCTGCATCTCGGGCGTGAAGATGCCCACTTCCGTGATCTCGTATTTCGTCCCCGTGGACATCATCATGACGCGCTGGCCCGCTTTCATCATGCCGTCGACCACACGCACGTACACGATGACCCCGCGGTACGTGTTGTATTTCGCATCGTAGATGAGCGCCCGGAGCGGATCGTCGGGATGGCCCTTCGGGTGCGGCACGCGCTTGACGATGGCTTCGAGCACTTCCCTGGCGCCCAGCCCCGTCTTCGCGCTCGTGAGAATGGCATCCGACGCATCGAGGCCGATGACCTCCTCGATCTGCCGGCGCGCCCCGTCTACGTCCGCGCTCGCGAGATCGACCTTGTTGATCACCGGAATGATCTCGAGGCTCTGATCCACGGCCTTGTAGGCGTTCGCAAGGGTTTGCGCCTGCACGCCCTGCGCGGCATCGACGAGGAGCAGCGCCCCTTCGCAGGCGGCCAGGCTCCGCGAAACCTCATACGAGAAATCGACGTGGCCCGGCGTGTCGATCAGGTGCAGCAGATACTCCTGGCCGTCTTCGGCCGTGTACCGCATCTGCACGGATACGGCCTTGATCGTAATGCCGCGCTCGCGCTCGATATCCATCGTATCGAGCGTCTGTTCCTTCAGATTCCGCATGTCCACGGTGCCGGTCATTTGGAGCAGGCGATCGGCCAGGGTGGATTTCCCGTGGTCGATGTGGGCAATGATGCAGAAGTTTCGTATCTTTTCCTGGGTCCAGCTCATAACTTTTGGGTCTAAAACCTGGGTTTCAACATTCCGGATTCAGGCGGTGGAATTCTCGGACCACCGGCCGCCAAACATCTCTTCGATTACCCGCGCGCTCTTGAACTCCGTTTCCGCATGCCGCGACGCGTAGAAGCGCAGCACATGGAACACCTCCGCCGGCACCGCAACACGCGGGCACGCCGCCTCTGCGACGCCCAGCGCCTGGAGTGCCGCCCACGCCGCCGGCGATAGCCGCCGGTCGGCCCGGCAGCGGCCGCAGGTCACTCCGCCGTCATAGGAAAAGCCCGGGGAAGCCGGAACCTCCGCGCCGCAGTGCACGCACGCGTCCATCACCGGGGCAAAGCCCGCCGCGCAGATCAGCCGCATCACCTGCCAGCATGCATGCGCCCGCACCTCGCCAGTCCATGCGCACAGCCCCGCGAGGCCCTGCGTCAACACGTCGTAAATCACGCGCGACGGCTCATTCTCATGGGCCACCTTGTAGGCCAACTCCAGCGGAAAGCCCGCATAGGCGCTCCGCTCGAGGTCCTGCTTCAGGGGCGTATACGCATCCAGGAGCGACGCTTCCGCCAGGTTCTGCACCTGACGGCCCTCTTTCCAGTAGTATATCAACTCGACCCGGTTGAACGTATCCAGCACCGGGCCCAGACGGCTGTTCTTGCGCCGCGCGCCCTTGGCCAGACAGGCCAGCTTGCCCCGGTTCGGCGTCAGCAGCGTCACAATCCGGCTCGTCTCGCTGAAATCGACCCCGCGCAGCACCACGCCTTCTGCCGTTTCCTGGGACATGGCCTTCGCCTCTGTGCTTCCGGGGAGTTGAACGCCGCCACGGGCGGGACACATCCGGGAAGAATAGCATCGCGGCGCACAGACGCGCAAACTGGGACGGGCATTCATCCGGGCAGTTCATCCGGGACTTGGCAATCGGGGGAAGCGCGGATTATGCTGAAGACAGGAAGCAAACGGATGAGGAGGCAATCGATGCACTCGGAGAGACGCACGCGGCGGGAATTCCTTCGGACAGCGGCGGTGTCGACGGCGGCAATTGGAGCGCTCACCCGGATGGCGCCGGCCTCGGCGCTGGGCGCAAATGAGCGGATTCAATTCGGGGTCATCGGTTGCGGCGGCATGGGCACCGGGCACCTGTCGAGCCTCGTCAGCCGGAGCACGCAGGACAACATCAAGGTAGTGGCCGCATGCGACGTGTATCAGCGCCGGGTGACGCGCGCGAAAGGGATTTGCGAGGGCGACGGCTATCTCGATTACCGGAAGCTGCTCGAACGCACCGATATCGACGCGGTGCTCATCGCCACGCCGGACCACTGGCACGGGAAAATCGCGTGCGATGCGCTCGAAGCGGGAAAGCATGTCTACGTCGAGAAACCGATGACACACACGATTGCGCAGGCGCTTCAACTGCGCGACACAGTGAAACGGACCGGCAAAGTCCTGCAGGTCGGCCCGCAGGACACGGGCAAGGAGGCGTTCTGGAAGGCGCACGAGGCTATCCGGGACGGCCGCCTGGGCAAAGTGACCTGGGCGCAGGGCAGCTACAACCGGAACGCCCGCACGTGCCTGTTCAATGAACATCAGAAGATTGATCCCACGGCGGGGCCGGACAAGACGGGCGAGGACTACGTGAACTGGGACATGTTCCTGGGGCATGAATGGGGCCTGGCGCCGCAGCGCCCGTGGACGCCGGACCGCTTCTTCCGCTTCCGGAAATACTGGGACTACAGCGGGGGCGTGGCGACGGACCTCCTGTATCACAAGCTCGCCCCGCTGCTGATCGCGATTGCCGGCGCGAACGGCGAATACCCCAGGCGTGTGAATGCCTCCGGCGGGCTCTACGTCGAGAAGGACGAACGGGAAATCCCCGACGTGTTCCTGCTGACGGCGGACTATCCAAGCGAGTTCTCGGTCCTGATGATCAGCACGCTGACGAATGACACGCAGCTCGAAAACCGCATCTACGGGAAATACGGCACGATGCAATTGGACGAGACGCCCGTGTTGCGGGCGAACGGAGACTGGGCGCCGGAGTTCAAGGAGAAGAACGGCGGGAAAAAGGAGACGAAGATTGAAACGGCGGGCCGCCGGGACCTCGAAGGGAACTTCATCGACGCGGTGCGCGGGCTCGGGCCGGTCTACTGCAACGTGGACCTTGGCTGCGCGACGATGATTGCCATCCGCATGGCTGTCGATTCCTTCCGCCAGAGCAAGACCCTGCAATGGGATGCAACGAACGAGGAGGTCATCGCATGAAGACGCGCACACTGATTGCCGTGCTGCTGTTGGCGGCCTCGGCCGCGCGGGCCGCGGATAACGAACTCACCGCCAGGGAAAAAGCGGACGGATGGCAGTTGTTGTTCAACGGCAGGACGCTCGACGGTTGGAAGACGAGCGATCAGAAGCCGGGCAAAACGCCTGTCGAGGACGGCAGCATCAACCCGCACGGCTGCGGCGCCTACATGATGATCCACGAGAAGGAGTGGTCCAATTTCGTGCTCTCGCTCGACTTCATCATCAGCCCGGGCTGCAACAGCGGCATCTTCCTGCGCACCTTTCCCCTGACCGCGCCGCCCGGCAAGGACGTGGGCTGGAACGGGATTGAAGTGCAGGTGATCGACACTGCGACGAACACCATGACGGACACCGGCGCGATCTACGACCTGTCCGCCCCTACGAAAAACGCCATGAAACCGGCCGGAACCTGGAATCACATCGAAATCACCTGCAACAAGAACGTTATCGACGTGGTGCTGAACGGCGAGAAGGTGAACCATGTCGACCTCGATCAGTTCGACAAGAGGGGCAAGCGCCCCGACGGCTCGGATCACAAATTCTCGGATTTGGTCTTCAAGGACCATCCCCGGCACGGGTACATCGGCCTGCAAGACCACGGCAGCCCCTGCTGGTACAAGAACATCAAGATCAAGCCGCTGTCATAGGCCGGGCTTGAAACTCCACAGCGGCCCGCCAGAATTCCTGAAGAACGGCTATTGAGATTCGTATTTTTCTTGATCTATCATGAGGCTGAGGTGTCATTCTTAGTGGTTCCGAATTCTGGGTGTTCAACGCAAGACTATTCCAAGAGAGTGGAGGAATCGACAATGAGTATGAGTGGGAAGAAGAGAGGGTTCACCTTAATTGAGCTGCTGGTCGTCATAGCAATCATCGGCATCCTGGCCGCCATCCTGCTGCCGGCGCTGGCGCGGGCGCGCGAAGCGGCGCGGCGGTCTTCGTGCCAGAACAATTTGAAGCAATGGGGCCTGGTGTTCAAGATGTATTCGGGCGAATCGTCGGGAAGCAAATTTCCGCCGCTTCTCGCGCGGAACGGACGCCTGCCCATCTACACGAACCGCGACACGGGCGCGCAAGGCCTGACGTACAACGACAACGCGTACATTGCCGCCGGGCCGGATCCGCAGAAGATCTACCCCGAGTATCTGACTGATCCGAAGATTTGCTTCTGTCCCTCCGACGCGGAGAGCGGCCCCGCGGACGCCAATCTCCTGGACGGGACGCCCGCCCTGGCCACGCTCTGCACGGACGCCAACTATTGTGCCGGCGGGGTGCAGCAAAGCTACCTCTATCTCGGGTGGGTTGTGGACAAGGCCGACTGGAATGCGCAAACCCCGCGCATGACTTTCCCGGCCATGATGGATCTGCCCTCGTTTGAGGCGCCCTCCCAACTCGTCGTGGCCGTTTTGAACGGGGTCCTGCCCGGATGGAGCAACCCGGATGCGAATGACCCGGCAACCCTCGCGGACCAGGACATCGAAATCACGGGCAATCCCAATCCGCCCCTGGGCAACGGCGACACGAACACGATCTACCGCCTCCGTGAAGGCATCGAGCGTTTCCTGATCACCGACATCAACAACCCCGCCGCCTCGGCCATGGCGCAAAGCACGCTGTTCATCATGCTGGATCTATTGGGCACGGACACCCGCTCGTTCAACCACGTTCCGGGCGGCTGCAATGTGCTCTTCATGGATGGGCACGTTCAGTTCCAGAAGTACACGCCCACGGGCGAAGAAGCTCCGGTGAATGCCGGCGTCGCCAATATCGTCGGGACGGTCTTCCGGGCCCTTAATACCTGAGCCCCCGCAACGAAAGTACCTGCGAACGCTCCTGCCCGTCGACGGCAGGAGCGTTCCTTTTCTCCGGTACCCACATGTTGACACGATGCAACTGCAGAAGGAGTGAATGGCGCTTTGTGGGATCGCCCGCCGGGTTTAGGGTATGCTTACCGGACATGTGCGCCGATTCCGAGAGCCCAAACGGCCGCACCGCCTTCGGGAAAGCCTGACGCCGTGCGCGGCAGCGCCATCCCAACAGCCCAGAAGAGGTGACCCTATGTCTACGACCCGCTTGGAACATGACCTGTACGAAGCCTTGTCGGAGGTGCCCGTCATTGATGTCCACACTCATCTCGTGGGCGGAAAGCTGGGCGCGCGCGGGCTGCATGACATTCTGCTGTACCACATGGCCATCAGCGACCTGTACGCGGCAGGCTGCCCGAGCGGCGCCCGGCTCACGGAATATCCGGGCTGGCCAACCCAGGCCGAGGCCGAACAACGGATTACGGAGGCCCTCCCGTATCTGAAACACGTGTCAAACACGAGCTCTTCCTGGGCCATCCGGATGATTCTCGCGGATCTCTACGATTGGCACGAGCCCATCACGGACAAGAACTGGAAGAAGCTCGACAGCCAGATCCGCGAACGGGCGGACGACCGCGCCTGGCACCGCGACGTGCTCCGCGAACTGAACATCAAGCGCGTCGGCACGGAATGGGCGCGGCGCGAGGGCGGCGTGGACGACGATGTCCTGCAATATGTCCTCGAATGGGTTTTCTTCACCCGCTGCCAGTGGGGCGAGTACGACACGGCCATTTATGAGCTGGAACGGGCATGGGGCAAGCAGCCCGAGGCTGCCACCCCGATTGGAAAGCGTCCTCCCGTAGAACGGGAAATCCGGACGCTGGAAGACGTCCACGAGGCCGTGAACTGGTACGTCGACGCGCTGCCGAAAGACAAGCTCCTGGGCACGGCGCAGGGGGTGTCAACCGACCTCAGTTTGAATCCGGTCTCGGAGCAAGAGATGCTGGCGGCGCTCGGACGGCGCGCCCAGGCGGGCGAACGCGAGCGCAGCATCTACGCCGCCTATGTAAACGAACTCTATCTGAGCACGCTGGAGGAAAAGGCGCCCGGCCTCGCGTTTCAGTTCAGTTTCGGGGCGGAACCCCTCCCCTTCGAGACCGGCGCCCGGCTCTCGCAGGAGAGCATTGCCCAGGTGGGGGCGATGTGCAGCCGCCATCCGAAGCTGCGTTTCCAGGTCTTCCTGGCGAGCCGCCATGCCAACCAGTCCATCTGCACCCTGTGCCGTGAAATCCCCAATCTCTCCGTCGCCGGCTACTGGTGGCACAACTTCTTCCCGTCGAACATCCGCCAACTCATCGAGGAGCGGCTTGACATGTTGCCCCTGAACAAGCAGGCCGGCTTCTTTTCCGATGCGTATTGCATCGAGTGGACCTACGGCAAGACCATGATTGTTCGGCAATGCCTCGCGGAGGCCCTGGCCGGGAAAGTGCGCACGGGGCAGTACTCCTTCGAACAGGCCATCGACATTGCACGGACCATCCTCTTCGAAACCCCGCAGACGCTGCTCGGCTTTGTCCCGTCGAAAGATCTGGGCTGAGAGACAATCAGATCTTCCAGGATTCCATCGGGACTCGAGACTTGCCGCCGAAGTCGAATGGCCGCATTCGCGTCCCGAACAGAAGCGGCCGCACTCCGCCTGCGGGCGTACGGGGGACTTCCATCCGGTCCACTTCGCTGTCGGGCACGAACGCCCCGCGCAAGAACTTCTCTTCGCCGCAAGCAGGAAGGCGTCCGCGACGAGATGCATGGCGACAGCGCTGGTAGTGACCGCGTAGCGGGACGGACGGGCCAGGCTCTTTCACCCGGCTGGTGGAGCCATGCGCATCGGCAGTCCGCGACGGGCGTCGTGATACCCGCGATGAAGATCGTGCCTCAGCACGCGCCGGTAGGCGATGCCCATGCCGCCCACGCCTTCTTCCGCATCTTCGCAGGCGCGGACGTACAGCGGGATCGCGAGGAGATCGAGCAGGCCCCGGAACGGATTCCGGGTCACACGGAATCGCTGATGAATGGCGCTGAAACCGGTCTCTTGGCCAAAGCCGTAAAGGGCGTGGCCGAGAGCGTAACAGCGGCGGCGTTCCTCGGCGAAGTGCGCCGCTCGCCAGATATAAACGCAGGCATCCCCGATGAAGGCGCGCCCGACGCCGATGGACTCGAGCCGCCGCGCCAAGTTCGCTCCGGCGCAGGCGTCCCGTCCGGGCGCCTCTTCGAGGGCGCCGGCTTCGAGAAAAGCCCGCCGGGGCACGCAGAGATTCACCGGGCTGCATTCCAGGGGATGCGGCATCGATTCGGCGTGCAGGACCGTGCGCGACTCGGGCAGGAACCACCGCGTGAAGGCATCGGCGCTCAATTGGGGGTGCCGACCGATGCGCGCCATCGCGCACAACCCGCGTTCAGACGCCTCCTGCGCCCGCAGCATCGCTTCCATCCATCCCGGACCCGCCACAAGATCCAGATCGAGAAAGAACAAGTGCCGCCCGCGGGCTTCGCGCGCCGCCCAGTTCCGGGCGGCATTCATTCCCCCGGACGCCAGCCGCAAACACCGGGTGCGCACCGGCGCGCCCGCCGCATGACGCTCCGCCACCCGCACGGAATCGTCCGCGCTGCCGCAGTCCGCCACAAGAATCTCGAAGTCCGCCGTGGGAAACGACTGCTGCTCGATGTGAACGAGCCAAGTGGGCAGAGCCTCGGCGCCGTTGTGCACCGGCACGATCACGCTTGCACTCAGATCTTCCATGCTGCCTCAGCTTGTGGACGGACGGAAACGGTCGATTCAAGGCGCCGCAGGGGGGATCTTCCATCCCTCGGGTATCGTCAGATCGGGGAAGGGCCGGAACATGAAATCGCGCACCCGCTGCTTCCCGAAAAAGACGTAGTCCGCAAATTCGATCAGCGCCTCCCAGTCGCCCGGCGTCATCGAGTGCCCGCCGTAACGGAAGAGGATCGCGTTTCGGTCCGAAGCCTTGAGGAAATCGAACACGGGCTGCACCGCCTGCGTCGTCATCTGCGTGCCGAACGGGTTCGCCCAGAGATCATCGATGGCTTCCTGCGAGAACAGGCCGCGCGGCGCGATGAGCGCCTTCAGGAAATGTTGATCGAAGGGGAGGCGCTCCTCCTTCTTCGCAAAGCGGTCGAAATCCGGATGAAACCAGTAGTGGAAACGGGTCTTGAGCGTGATGGCCTGCAGCGTCTCGCAGCCCTTGTTCTCCAGGCGGAAACAGCCCGAACCGCCGCAGCCCGACGCGTGCGGCACGGCCAGCGCAAAGCGCTCGTCGAGGGCCGCGGCAAGCAGCGCCGTCTTTCCGCAACGCGAGTGCCCCGTGATGGCCACGTGTTTCGCATCCACCTCCGGCAGCGTCAGCAGATAATCGAGCACACGCATGGCGCCCCAGGCCCAAACGCCCAGCGTGCCCCAGTCATATTCGGGATAGAGCGGGTGCATGCCGTCCGAACGATCCTTGTTGTCCTGATCGAAGTCGTGGTACTTGAATCCCGCGAGTATGTAACCGCGCTCCGTGCACAAGCGCGCCGCCGCCTCGCCCTTGTGCTCGAAAACCGGATCTATCGCCAGCACGGCCGGAAACGGCCCGTCGCCCTTCGGCACAAACACGCCCACTTCGACCTTCACCTGCTGCTTCGGACCGAAGCCCAGGACGGCGCTCCGGCATTCCGCTTCGCCATCGAATACGCGCTTGCTGCGCGATTTCACCACACTGGCCGGCGCGGGCGGCGGCAGATGGCCGTATTCGTAGTCCTGCAGCAGCGCGATGATTTCCTCGCGGCGCTTGCGCCAGTCTTCCGGCGTCTTCACGTACGAGCCATCGTTCATGCGGAAGGGGTCCGGCAACTCTTTGCAGATGGGCAGATCCTCGGCGGGGACCGTGGAGGCATTCCCCGCGGCCCCAATTATCCCGGTAAGCAATATCAGCGTTCCGACCATCATCAGCAGTCCCTCGCAGTTCCCCGTGCCATCGTTTCCGGACGGCATCTTAGCACGCCAGGGGGCGTGTGCGGAAACCGGTTCGCCGCAGGGGCGCCTTGCGTGCGCATTGGAACACCGTTATGCTGGGCTCGTTCAGGGTCCGCTTGCGGAATCTAAGGTTGATGCAATGCCCTCGAAGGATAGCGCAGGAAAAGTATGGCTGGTGGGCGCAGGTCCGGGGGATCCTGGCCTGCTTACGCTTCGTGCGGTCCGGTGTCTCGCCGAGGCCGACGCGGTGGTTTACGATTACATGGCCAACCCTGTGCTGCTGCGTCACGCGCGCCCGGGCTGTGAATTGATCTGTGCCGGCAAGCGTTCCGGCCACCACGCAATGGAGCAGCTCGAGATCAATCACCTGCTGAGCCGTCTGGCGTTGGAGGGCAAGACGGTTTGCCGCCTGAAGGGCGGGGATCCGTTCATTTTCGGCCGTGGCGGGGAGGAAGCCCTGTATCTGGCGGAGTGCGGCATTCCGTTCGAGCTTGTACCGGGAGTGAGTTCCGCCGTCGCGGTGCCCGCTTATGCCGGCATTCCCGTGACGCACCGGGGACTCTCCGCCTCCGTGCGCATAGTCACCGGACATCGGGATCCGGACAAGGTCGGCGGGGATGTGGATTGGGACGCGATTGCCCAGAGCGGCGGGACGCTCGTGGTCTTGATGGGGCTCCGCAACCTGGCGGCGATTGCCCGGCGGCTCATGGCGGGGACCTGGCCCGCGGAAACGCCGGCGGCGGTCATATTGAAGGGCAGCTACCCAACACAGCAGAGCATCGTGGGATGTCTGGCCGACATCGCCGCGAAGGCGGAAAGCGCCGGCGCCTCCGGGCCGGCCGTCTTCATCACCGGGGCCGTCGTCTCCTTGCGAGAAGACATTTCGTGGCACGAGCGGAAGCCGCTGTTCGGCCGGGCGGTGGCCGTGACGGGCGAGTGGACGGAAGATTGCGGGATTGCCGAAGCGCTCATGGACCCGGGCGCAGAAGTCATCCACACGCCCGTGATCCGCCTGGAGAGCCTCGCGGCCGGACCTGCACTGCAGGAAGCGGTCTCAGATCTGGGGCGATTTCAGTGGCTGCTCTTTGACCGCGCCGATTGCGTCAATGCCTTCTTCGAGGCGCTCGAATACTCCGGGCGGGACACGCGGGCGCTGGCTGGGCTGCGGATAGCCGCGGTGGGGGACGCTGCCGCCGCCCGCCTGCGTCTTCACGGCGTGCGCCCGGATCTCGCCGCGGAGCCTGGTTCTGCCGAGGCACTTGTTGCGCGCCTGGCCGCCGACGGCGCCCTCGAGGGAAAACGATTGCTGATGCCTCAGTCCGCATCTTCGCCACAGGCGCTGCTTGACGCGTTCGAACGCCGGGGCGCAGTACTGGAAAGTGTCCTTGCCTGCCAGGCATCCCCCGAGGTTCCCGTGTCGGGCCTGCTCTTCGAGCGCCTGGAGGCCGGCACGCTCGACCTGGTGCTCTTCCGCAGCGCGCCGGCCGTCGAGTGCTTCGCGCAAGCCTTGTCCGCGGCGGGCCTGGACCGGCTCCGCGCAACGATCCCCGCGGCAGGTCTCGGCCCGGAGACCGCCAGCGCCTTGACCCGGCATGGCCTGCCCATTTGCCTTGACGTCGCAGTGGCGGCGCCGCAGGAACTGCTCCGCGCCGTAAGAGAATTCCTGGAGACGGCCGCCCCGCGGCCGGCGCCGTAACGCGTGCGCTCGGGCCGGCGCCCGAATCTTGCGCCCGCACAAATTCCGGCATACGCTATCAGCAAGACGAGTCACTCAGAGTTCAATCAAGCCGGAAGGCGCGCCCATGGGATATTTGCCGCTGTTCTTGAATCTCGAAGGGAGTTGTTGCCTGATTGTCGGCGGAGGCAACGTGGCCTTGCGCAAGGCCAGGACCCTGCTCGAGGCGGGAGCGCGTGTGCTCGTGATCAGTCCGCAGTTCGATGCGGGCTTCGGCCCGCTGGCACACGACTATCCGCAACAACTCGCCATCGAGTCGAGGCCCTACGAGTCACCGGACCTCTCCGGATTCCAGTTGATCTTTGCCGCCACGGATCAGGAAGCGGTCAACGCGCGCGTCTCGGCCGAGGCCCGGCGTGCCGGCGTCTGGGTGAACGTGGCGGACGATCCGGCGCGGTGCACCGCCTTGGCCGGCGCGGTATTGCAGCGGGGTTCCCTCCAGATCGCTGTCAGCACCGGCGGCGAATGCCCCGCGCTCGCGGCGGCGATCCGGGATGAATTGTCCGAAGCCTACTCCGAGTGGACGGGCGTCTACGCCGCGGCGCTGGGACACGTGCGCCATGCATTGAATGCCTCCTGCGCGGATTCGAAGAAACGCACCGCCATCCTGCGGCACCTCGCCGGCCAGGGGATCCGCGAGGGATTCCACGGGCTTCCGCTGGAAGAATTGAAGCAGCGCCTCGCCGAAGAAGCTGAACGGATGAGATGATCTGACGCCTCCCTCCCTGCATTCCTCAGTACATGGCGAGTTATCCGCGAGGAGGATATTCCGGCGCAAAGATCCGGAACTTTCCCCGCCCCCTCTCCGCCGTGTAGAATCTGTGAAACGCGCCAAGGTCGGCGCGCAGAGTGGTGACGTCAGCATGTTCGAAAGCAAGCCTCCGGAATCCTCCGCCGATACACTCCTTGAAGAACGGGTTCGGACCGCGCGCGGTCTCATCGCCACGCACGACCGGCGGAGGCGCCCCTTCGACTTGACCACCCTCAAGAAGTGGCTCCGCCTGAATCGAAGCGTGTTCAAGACGGAGAAAGTGGACGTGCGCGCCACGGGTGAAGGCATCGCGCTTCTGCCGGCGCTGCTCGATTTTGCGCGGGAAGAGGGCATCCGCCTCTCTCTTCGCACACCCTGCGACGCCCCTGCGGGCGACCTGGCCGCCCTGACAAGAGCAGGCCTGTTGGACGTCTTCCTCTGCCCCCCAACCGACGATTGGCGGCAGATAGATCCGTGGCTGGCCGCGTGCGCGGACGCGGGACTTCCGACCCGCATCGAAATCCATCCCCCGATTCAATACCCGGGCGGCATCCAGGCCCTGGCGGAACATCTGAAGTCCGCCGCCTCCGTGAATGTGGCGCTGTACGATTTCTTCGCGCCGCCGCCGGCCTGCCGCACGCCGGAAGAGGGCCATGCCTGGATTGGGCAGGCAAATGAACTGGTTCGGGCGTTGGATGGCTTCGGCATCGAGGCCAACCTGCTGCACGTGCCGTTCTGCCTCGCCGACGAGCCCAACTGGCCGCATACGACGAATTACATGCAGTTCTTCCTCGATCACCAGCACTATGATCGCCCCGCCTATCAATTCGCGATGCAAGTGCACAAGCGGGGACCCAGGCGGCTGGACAAGGCCATAGAGAACCTGTTGTCGCGCCGAACTTCCATTCACAGCATGATTGACAATGCGCTGTTCCCGTGGCTCATCAATCATCCCCTGCTCTATATCCGCGTCTGGATGCTGCACAAGTTGACGCGGCACCTGAACCTGCTGCGCAAGGCCCGTCCCCTGCCCGAAACCCTGGGCGAGTGGGAAGATGAAGTTGCCCGCCTGCAGGGCGAACTGCGCAAAAGCCTCGGCCCGGTCTGCGTCGCATGCCGGTTCCAGCGGATTTGCGATCACGCCGGCGGCTTCTTCAAATCGCAGATGCCCGGCGTGGCGATCCACGCGGTGCCGGGCGCGCCAATCCTCTCGCCCCTCTACAGCGCGGCGCAACGGCCCCGATACTACGACCCGATGGACGAGGCCCGGCGGCGCCTTCCGGAACACGTGAAGGCCCTCGCCGAGGCCGCCCGCCGTATCACGCTGCGGGAGGCTCCCACCCGCGAACTCCTGGCGGACGACTACGAGATCGAAAAGCATTTCACGCATCACATGCCGGGCGCCGTGCGCTGGTTGTCGATGGGCAACGTGGAACTGCAGAGCACTGTGCTGGCGAAACTGGAGCCGCCGTTCACTATGGCGCTCACCTTTGGCGGCGGCATCGCCTCGCATATCGGGTTTAGTTTCGGCCGCCATGCCCGCATCGTCTGCCCCATGCTCGATCAATCGCACCGGCTCATCCTGCACGTAGATGAGGCGGGCCACTACGCCCTGCTGCGGGACAGCGTCCTGGTTCGTCCCACGGAATTCGAGGGGGAGCGGCGCCTTCCGCCCCGCTTGGCGGGCTGTGTCGAGCCCCGGATCTCGATTCAGAACATCGACGGCATGATCCTGACGCAAACGCTGCTGTTGTGGGAAGGGCAGAAGAAGCCCGCGGTCCATGCCCCCGGCATCAAGTACTCGGTAATCATTGTGAGCACGCGTTACAGCCGCCGGCTTCAGGCGGCCTTGATGGCCCTGGCGCATCAGCAGGGAATTGCCCCCGAATCCATCGAGGCGGTGATCGGTTACGTGCCGGGCATCGACAACAGCGACGACTTGATCGACAGCCTGCGCTACACCCACCCGCACCTGCGGATCGTGCGTTCGCCCTTCTCCGAGGACTACACCCGCGCCAAAGGGTTCATGATCAACGAGTGCGTGCAGGCATCCTCCGGGGAATGGATAGTCCTCCTGGATGCGGACATCATCCTGCCCCCGGACTTCTTCGCACAATTGGAGCGCGTGGAGGCCGGCGCGCATTTTGTCGCCCCGGACGGCCGCAAGATGCTGTCGCCCGAGACGACCGCGCGCATCCTGCTGGGCGAAATTCGCCCATGGGAGGATTACCCCGCACTCGTCACCTCCGAGGGCGAGTACCGCTTCCGGGAAGCCGGCCGCACCCCCATCGGCTTCTGCCAATGCATTCGCCGGGATATTCTCAAGAAGAACCCCTATCACGAACTGGATCACTTCGAGTCGTCGGACTGGCTCTTTGGCTGGGAAGTGGTCCACCGCTTTGGCAAGGAGACCCGCCTCGAAGGCACCGTGGTGTTGCACCTCGATCACGGCGGGAGCCAGTGGTACGGAACCGCAAAGCATATGTGAGCCGCGCGTCGCCCGGCTTGTGATCCTTGCCCGGCTTCCGATAGCATCAGCACCGCACGATCGAATAAGGAAGACAAGGTGGCGCTCCAAGCACTTCAATGGAACGAACGGCGGCTGACTGTCCTGGACCAGACGCTCCTGCCGGCCGAGGTCAAATACATCCCCCTTCCTTCGGCGACGGATGTGTGGGAGGCCATCAAGGTCCTGCGCGTGCGGGGCGCGCCGCTCATCGGCGTGTCCGCGGCCTTCGGCGTGATCGTGGGCGTCCTGGAGCGGCACCCAGCCGATGTGCAGGCCGTGTTGCAGGCCGTTCGGGAAACGGCCGAATACCTGGCCACCTCCCGGCCCACGGCGGTCAACCTGTTCTGGGCGCTGGAACGCATGCAGCGCGTGGCCACCGGCGAGGCCGCCGGTTCGGACGCTGAACGCCTCATTACGCGGCTCGAATCGGAAGCGCGCGCCATCTACGATGAAGAAGCGGCCCGCTGCCGGGCCATCGGCGCGCACGGCGAGGCTCTGATCCGGGAAGGCGACGGCGTGCTCACCCACTGCAACGCGGGCGGCCTTGCCACGGGCGAGTATGGCACCGCGCTCGCGCCGATGTTCCGGGCCTGGGAACTCGGCCGCCGCTTTCAGGTGTTCGCGGACGAAACCCGCCCCCTGCTGCAGGGCGCACGCCTCACCGCATGGGAACTCGCCCAGGAAGGCATTGACGTGACGCTGATCTGCGACAACATGGCGGCGCAGGTCATGCGCGAAGGCCGGATCCAACTCGTGATCGTCGGCGCGGACCGCATCGCGTCAAATGGAGATACCGCCAACAAGATAGGCACCTACGGCGTGGCCGTGTCGGCCAAGGCGCACGGCGTGCCCTTCTACGTGGCCGCCCCCTCGTCGACCTTCGATCTCGCGATCGAGAGCGGCGCCGCCATCCCCATCGAACAGCGGGACAGCAGCGAAATCACCTGCGGCTTCGGCCGCCCCACGGCCCCCGGCGGCGTGAAGGTCTACAACCCCGCCTTTGACGTCACCCCCGCGGAACTCATCGCGGGCATCATTACCGAACAGGGCATTCTGCGCCCACCCTATTCCCAATCGATTGCGGCGGCCGCGGGGCGGAATCTCCATGTTTGAAAACCTCGTCCAGCACCTCAGCGCCTTGCCAGGGGAGCGCCTCAATACACTGTTTCTCGAAGATGTCGTGCTCGGCGCCGTCTGGTGCGAAGGGTTCAAAGGGGACGTGGAAAAGCAGGAGCTCTGCGCTGCGGCGAATGCTGTCATCGAGGCGTGGCTTCGCGAGTGGTCCCCGCGCGAGATCGAGACCGAAGGGCGACGGCAACAACCGCTCCTGCGCGCCTTGATCGGCGAACTCAACGAGGGACGCCTCGACCAGTTGATGCGCGATGAACTGGACGTGCTGTTCCTGGCCTGGACCCTCATCCAGCGCAGCGCGCAACGGCCCGTCTTCATCCGGCCCATCGAATGCCTCAAGCCCTATATCGCCGGGGTGCAGAAACGGCGGGAAAGCCTCGAGCCCGCGCCCGGACTCCCCAACGTCGGAATGCGGTTGTCCGTGTACACCGCCACGGACTTGCGGCAGGCCCAGGTGCGCGACGTCAAGGTATTCGCGGGCATCGATCTGCCGGTGCGCGGCCCCGTGCTTCTGCATCGCGGCAACGCCAAGCTCATCGAAGGGCTGCCCTCCGGCTGTGCGATGGCGGTGGAAGAAGGCGACTGCTGGGTCAACGGGCTCGTGCTGGGCCAACTGGCGGCCACCGGGAATTGTGAAGTGCTGGAGAACATTTCGGGCGCGGTGATCGCGCGCCGAGGGGACATCCGCGCGGCCAATGTGCTCAACATGAGCACCGTCATCTCCAAGGAAGGAAACGTCTGTTTTCGTGCCGGCCAGGAGCCGAAGATCGTCTATGCCGGCGACGCCCTTCAGATCCGCGAAGCCGCGCTGGGCGGCCTCTATATCGCGCCGCGCGTTGCTGCCGGCATCGAGTTCTTCGGCGGCGAGGTGCAGACTTCGGCCACCGTGACCGCGGGCTTGTTCCGTCACACGGATCAGCGCCCGCTGGCCATTGTGCTGCGCCGGGCCTTCACGTGTCAGGATTACGGCGAAGTGCTGCCCGCGGAGGCGAGCCGGATGCTCGCCAATGCCATGAAGCTTCGCCAGCGCCTGACGCACCTCCGGCACAATCTCATGATGGTTGACCGCGAGGTGGATGAGGCGGCGGGCGGCATCCTCATCTATCTTCTCGGACAGGAAGGCATTTCCGATCAAATGCAGCGCATCCAGCGGCTGCGGCTCCGGGCGGCCTTCGTGGACCGGCTGAATGCAGGCGCGGAAGCGCTCACGACCGCCATCGAAGACCGGCTGCAACTGAGTCCGGAGTCCGCGGAGAACGCGCCCGGCGCCGGCGAAATCCAGGAAACGTTGGAAGAATTGCAGCGCGAACTGATGCACCTTGCCGCGGAGGGCACGATAGACCGGGACCTCTTCGAAGAACGCGAGGAAGTGGTCGAGCTCGGACGGCGGCTGCAGCGCAAGTCGCTTACCCGGCCCGAAGCCGTCGAGGCGATGCGCTTGCTCCTGATAAAGCAGACCGCCCTCAAGGAGAAGCGCGGCCTCCTCGAAGAAGAGATTCTTCTCAAAGAGAACGTGCTGCGCGATGCCAAAGAGCGCGCCGGGATCCTCGCGCGCGCCAAGGCCTCGGGTTCCCGCAAAGAAGTGCTGGACCGGCTGCTAGCCGCGGGCCGCGGCCCCGGCGGGAGCGAGGCGTTCCGGCGGCGCGCCAACGAGCGCTACGTCAAGCTCATGCAGCGAAACATTGAGACCAAGCTCGGCCGTGCCGCCGAACACCGCCAGCGCGTCGCCGAGATTGAAAGCCGCATCCGCAAGATCCGGGAAAAACTCTGGGACGAACACATGGTCTCGCTCTCGGACCGCGTGCTGGCCGAAATCCCGGAAACCGGCGTGACCGCACAAGGCCGTTTCTCCGAGGGCGTCCGCCTGTGCGCGTGGCGGCACTTGGCCGAAAGTGCCGCCCCCGGAACTTTCGGATTCCACCGCACCGAGAGTTCCGGAGAGGAAACCGTTCTCTTCGTGCGGTCGCCTCGCGGCACCATTGAGCGCCAGGACGGTCCCGTGATACCATGAGGCGCGTGGCGGGACCGCCGCCCCTTCCCCTTCGAACCTGAAACCTGGACCGGTCAATCTCCATGAGTGATGCCACCGCCATAGTCGCCATTGACGGACCCGCGGGCGCGGGGAAGAGTTCCGTTGCCAAGCGCGCGGCCAAAGCGCTCGGATTCGCCTTTCTCGACACGGGCGCCATGTACCGCGCCGCCACCTGGTGGGCGCTCGAACAAGGCGTGTGCCTCGAGGACGCGGACGCGCTGGCCGAGTCCACGCGGGCGATGACGCTGGAGATTCACGAGGGCGATCAGGGGCAGCAAGTCCTCGTGAACGGGACCGATGTGACCCAGGCCATACGCACGCCCGAGGTGACGCGCGTCATCTACAAACTCGATCAGAATTCCGCCGTGCGGCGCCACCTGGTCGCCCTGCAGCAGCGTTTCGGCGCGCGCGCGCCCACCGTGGCCGAAGGCCGCGACATCGGCACCGTGGTGTTTCCCAAAGCCAAGTGCAAGATCTTCATGGATGCCTCGCTCGAAACCAGGGCGAAGCGCCGCGAAAAAGAACTCGCCGCAAAAGGCGTCGCCGTTGATTTCGGCCGGCTCTGCGCGGAAATCCACGAGCGCGACGAACAGAGCCGGAACCGCGCGGATTCGCCCTTGCGAATGGCCGAAGACGCGGTCCTGCTGGATACAACCAACCTGACACTTGATGAGGCGGTGGCCGAAATCGTGCGGCTGGCGCGGGAGCGGCTCTAAACGTGGCAAAGGTGCGGCACACGTGGCGGATTGCGGAAATGGACCGCGCAAAGACGCGCGCCCTCGTGGAGGCCGTGTCCATTTCCCCCATCGTCGCCCATCTGCTGATGCTGCGCGGCATTGAAACCCCCGAAGAGGCGCAGCGGTTCCTCTTCCCCTCCACCCAGCACCTGTCCGACCCCTTCCTGCTCACGGGCATGCGCGAAGCCGTCGAGCGCATTGCGCGCGCCCGCGAAGCCAACGAGCACGTCCTCGTCTTCGGCGATTACGATGTGGACGGTATTGCCGCAACGGCCATCCTCCTCTCCGGCTTGCGGCGTTTCGGCCTCCAGCGAACGAGCCACGGCATGCCGTTGCGGCTCACAGAAGGCTACGGCCTGAACGAAGAGCGGGTCGAGGCGGCCCGTGCCGACGGCGTCTCCCTCATCATCACTGTGGACAACGGCATCAGCGCGCATGCCGCCGCATCCCGCGCGAAAGACCTGGGTATCGATCTGATCATCACCGATCACCATGCCATCGAAAGCACATTGCCGGACGCGGTGGCGGTCATCAATCCCAAGCGCCAGGAGGCTTCGTACCCGGGCCTCCACCTCTGCGGCGCCGGGGTGGCCTTCAAGCTGGCGTTCGCGTTGAACGGCACGATGAATGACCTCGATATCGCAGCGCTGGGCACCGTGGCGGACATCGTGCCGCTGCTGGGCGAGAACCGCGTCATCGTGTCGCTGGGGTTGCGGCACATGACAAAATACGAACGCATCGGCTTGGCGAAACTGGCTTGTGAGGCCGGCATGAGCCTCCGGGATATTTCCTCGGAGAAGATCTGTTTCCAGCTTGGCCCCCGCCTGAACGCGGCCGGCCGCCTGGACGACGGCATCACGGCGCTCAACCTCCTGCTCTCGGAGTGCCCCAATGAGGCCAGCGTCATGGCCCGCGACCTCAACTCCGCCAATGAGGAACGGAGAACCATTGAGAAAGCCATCTATGACGAGGCCGTGGAGGAACTCGAGGCCTGTTTCACGCCCGAGCGCCGCGGCGTGGTCCTCGCGCGGCGCGGCTGGCACGCCGGCGTGATCGGCATTGTCGCCTCGCGCCTGCAGTCCGATTACAACCGGCCGGTCGTGATGATATCCATCGACGAGGACGGCGTCGGCCGCGGTTCCGCACGCGGCGGCCCCGGTTTCGACATGATGGCCGGACTCACCGGTTGCCAGGAGTACCTCGAACGCTTCGGGGGACATCGTTCCGCGGCCGGGCTGACGATTGCCGAGGACCACATCGAAGCCTTCCGGCGCGCCTTTGAAGCGGAGGCCCTGCAACAATTGGGTTCAGGCGAACTGAGCCCGGAACTCGCCGTGGATGTCGTTGCCGCCTTCACGGAAATCGACAGCGCCCTCCTGAAATCCCTCGAACGCCTCGAACCCATCGGACACATGAATCCCGCGCCCATCTTCTGCTCTGTCGGCGTGGAACTCGTGCCGCAATCCACACGCGTCGTCAAGGAACGGCACCTGCGCCTGTCCGTGCGCCAGGGGGACGCCGTGTTTCAAGCGATTGGATTCAATATGGCCGAACGATACTACCGCGAAGACATGCCGCGCGTGATCGACATCGCCTATACCCCCCAGTTCAACACGTGGCGCAACGAGACCTCGATACAACTCGTCCTTAAAGACCTGCGCCCCTCAGTCGCTTGAGCATCGCCCCCAATCCCCTTCCCTTGTCACCCCCCAAGCACTTCTTTCTTTCACCCCCGCGTGCCTCTTCTCTTTCACCCCCCGCGCGCCCGCTTTCTTTCACCCCCCGCGCGTCTCTTCTCTTTCACCCCCCCGCGTGCGGGGGGCAGGGGGGGTAAAGCCTCCACCTCCACCCGGCGAATACCACGCCATCCCTCAACCGCGCGCCTTCTCTGCACGCGCGTCTAGAACAACAACTGCTGCGTGATTTCCGGTTTCTCTTTTTCCGGCTTCTCTTTCTCGGCCTTTTCTTTCTTGGCAGGCTTGGGTTCCGCCGCCGGCGTTTCGGCGGCCTGGCGCGGCTTGCGCACCTTCTTCGGGGCCGCGTCCGCCCCCGGCCCGGGATTGGCTGAGACCGGTTCGGGAATCACGGCCGGCGCTTCTCCCCGCGAGAATGCGGCGATGTCTTCCTGCAGCATGCTCTCGGTGGTTCTCCAGGCCTTCCCCATCTTGAACGCCCGGATGCGCTTCTCGCGAAACATCTCCCGCACCGTGATCTCTTTCACCTTGAGGATCTCGGCCACGTCAGTCACTGTCAGAATCTTATCCATACCCTCCAGACCCCGCTTCTTCGGTTGTAACCCTCTAGGAAGCCAGAAGAAAGTTATTATACGAAACAAGACCCCATGCCACAAGCCGCTTCACGCCTCATGCGGCGCCCATCCGCGCGTATTCGTCCAGCAGTCCCAGATACTCCCGATACGCCTCGAGCGGGACCCCGGGCGGCGTCTGATGATCCACGCTCGGGATGAAGCCGCCCGTCTTTATGATCGGAAGCAGCCGCTCGAATTCCGCGCGCATCGCCGCAGCGCCGCGCGTCATGCACATCTTGTCGAAATGGCCAATCATCCCCAGTCTCGGGAAAGACTCCCGCATCCGCAGCCCGTCCACGCCGGCCTGCCGTTCCAGCGGCAACACCCCGGCGACGCCCGCGTCCAGCAGCCACGGAATCATCATCGTGATGTCGCCGTCCGTATCCACGATGGGAAGAATGTCCAGTTCGCGCACCGCGGGGAGCAGGCGGTGATAGTACGGCGTCAGGAATTCCTTGAACAGCGCCTCCGAGATCATAGGACCGCGGTTGAAGGACATGTCCTCCGCGAAAGTCATGAACGTGGGGATGCACACCCGGGACATCTCGCGCAGCAGGCGCAGATTGAACTGGAGCAGGTCTTCGTTGATTCGATGGATCAGTTCCGGCTGCTCATAGAAGGCGAACATGTGCCCTTCCTGGCCCAGCAGCGTGCGCGGCAGCCAGAAGAAGCCTTCGAGTGTGGCCCAGACTACCGCCTCGCCTTCCCTCTGCCGCCGCGCCCACGGCCCCATCGCCGCAATGGCCGCGCCGTGCTCCGGATAGAGCTGGGGACGAATTGCCAGATAATCGTCCATCGTGGCCACGCCGCCTTCCACGTGATGCTGCGCCGCCTCGATGTTCGCCTCGGTCGTACTGAACCAGAACTGCTGATACGGATCGAGCCCGAAGTACTCGCCAATCTCGAAGACGCCTTCCAGCGTCCGCGGCAGGCCTTCCTCGTGCCAGCGCGCAATCGTCTGGTCCCACCACATCGCCCATTCCCAGCGCGGCAGGCGATCCACCGGCTGGAAGTGCATCACGGCGCGAAACCGTTCCACGTGGTTCATGACGCTCTCCCGAGTTCAGCGCGCGCCGGCGCCCGGGCGCGTAAACGCCGGGGCATTAAATGCGTAATGTCCGGAGGCCGCCTCATACACGGCCGCGCCCGCGTCCATGCGCACAACCGCGAGCCCCTCGGACTCGCCGGCCGGCTTGCCGCTTTCAGTCACGGCCGCGGCATCGTTCGCTGGCACGTGCACCGTCGCCGTCGTGTTCGGCGGGATCGTCACGTCCCACGTGAATCCCTTGTCATTGGCGCGCCACGCGCTGTAGATCGTCCCGTGCGGCGTCTCGCGGCATGCATTGACAAACTCCAGGTCGCCCGCGGGATACGGGCGCATCACGACATGCTTGAAACCGGGCTGGGCCGCGTCAGGACGGATGCCCGCGAGGCATTCGTGCATCCAGATGCCGAGGTCGCCCACGAGCATCACGTGATTGTGCGAATTCATGGCGGGATCCGCCGTGTTCCCGTTCCACAGCTCCCAGATAGTCGTGGCGTTCTGCCCGATCATGTAACCCCAGCTCGGATAGTCCTTCTGCGAGGCAATCGTGTATGCGAGATCCGCGCGGCCGTTCTCCGTCAGCGTGCGCATCAGCCACTGTCCGCCGATGAGCCCGGTGCCGATGTGGCTCTTGCCCTCGCCTTCAATCTTCTCAACCAGCCGGGCGAAAACGCGCTCGCGGTATTCCGCGGGAACCATGCCGAAAGCCAGCGGGAGCACGCTCGACGTCTGCGATCCGTTCGCGTACTGGAACGTCTCCTTGTTGAAGAACTTCTCCTGGAATGCCGCCAGGAGTTGCGCCGCAACCTCCGCGAAATGCAGCGCATCGTCCGCCTTCCCGAGCTGTTCGGCATAGCCGCGCATCAAGTCGAGGTCGTGATACAGATAGGCCGTGGCCACCACCTCGCCCGGCGTCTTGCGCGCCGGATCGTTCGAATGGATCAGGTGCTGCTCCTCGGGCGGCACGCACCAGTCGCCGTAATTGTCCTTGGCGATGATGCCGTCCTTCACGAAGCCGCACATGTGGTCGATCCACTTCTTCATGCCCGCATAGTGCCTCTCGGCCACCCGCGCATCGCCATACTCCGTGCGCAGCATTTCCGGAATGATGATGAAGGCGCTCGGCCACGTCACGTTGTCGTTGTACAGCGGCCAGTACGAGGGGCACACGTCGGAGACGCTGCCATTCTCTTTCTGCGCGTCCGCGATGTCGCCCACCCATTTTGCATAGAGCGCCGAAATGTCGAAAAAGCTCGTTTCGCCCCGGCATTCCGCCGCGCGATCGCCCAGCCACCCCTGGCGCTCGTCGCGTTGCGGGCAGTCCGTCGGCAGGCTCCGGTAATTGCCGCGCACGCCCCAGTAAATGTTCTTGTAGATCTGATTGAGCAGCGGATTCGAACAGGCGAAGCTGCCCGCGCGCTCAACCGCATCGTGAACCACGCAGCCTTCGATCGTGGCGAGCCCGGGCTCGCCCGGATAGCCGCACAACTCGACGTAGCGGAATCCGTGATACGTGAAGCGCGGTTCGTACACTTCGGCGCCGCCGCCCTTGAGGACGTACGTGTCCGTCACCTTTGCGCCGCGGATGTTGTCAAGATACAGCGTGCCGTCGGGATGGATCGTCTCGGCATGACGCAACGTCACTTTCGTGCCCTTCGGGCCTTCCACTTTCAGCCGGCACCACCCAACCATGTTCTGGCCCATGTCATAGACGTAAACGCCCGGGGCCGGGTTCGTGATCGCGACGGGGTGCAACGTTTCCATCACCCGGATGGGCGCCATCATTTGCGCGGACAACACACCGCCCGGCGCCTCGACCGTCTGGGCCGCCTGCCACGAGGCATCGTCGAAGCCCGACCGGTCCCACCCGGCCAGCTCCATTTGCGCGTCGTACACCTCGCCGTCGTATTCGTTGTTCGCGCGAATCGGCCCGTCCGTCGTCAGCTTCCACGACTCGTCGCTCACAATCGTGTCGAACGACCCGTCGCGGTATTCCACCCGCAACTGCAGGAGCAGCTTCGGATAGCCATACGTGCGCGTGTGCGTCGGCACTTCCCCGCGCGGCGCATAATAGCGGCCGTTGCCCAGCAGCACGCCAAGCGCGTTCTTGCCTTCCGCCAGCCGGTCCGTCACGTCGAACGTGACGTAGAACTCACGCTTGTCGTATTCCGTGAGCGCCGGCTCGAGCACGTGATCGCCCACCTTCGCCCCGTTCAGGTGCAGTTCGAACAGGCCCAGGCCGCAGACATACGCCGTCGCGCGCGCCACGCTCTTGGGCACTGTGAACTCGCGGCGCAGCATGCGCGCCGGAAGCACGGGGTTCTCCTTGCTTGTTTCGGGACCGGGCTTGTCGAGCCCGACCCACTTCGCCGTCCAGTCCGACGCCTGCAGCAGGCCCATGCTCCACCGCGCGGGCGCGCTCCACGCCGACGCCTGGCCCGCCTTGTCCCACACGCGCACTTTCCAGTAACAGCGCTGGAACGAAACCAGGGCCTTGCCCGCATACGCCACGTTCACGGATTGATCCGAGTCCACTTTGCCCGAATCCCAGAGATCGCCCTGATTCGCGTCGATCGCCTCCTGCGATGACGCAACAATCACCTGATACCCCGTCTGCTTCTGCGCGCGCGCGGCGGAAAGCAGGATCCAGCCCAACCGCGGCTGCACCGCATCGATGCCCTCCGGCGCCGCGAGGTACTCACAACGCAGCTTGGACACGATGAGCGGATTCTCCTCGCTGAACGCCGCAACATGCGCAAACAAAGTCAGCATCAACATAAGTTGCACCCTGATCAGGCCAAGAGTGAGCGCGGATTTCCCAACAGGCGCCATGGCAGTCTTCCTTCTGTTCAAGATTCCCTCAGAAGAGCGTCTCGCCCTGAAAACATGAAGCACCGCGCGAGACTCCCGATTTGGAGAATGTAGCACGATTCACCCCCCTCGTGGAAGGCGGCGGCCGCGGAGCAGGCGCAACGGGGAACGCATGAGACAGGAAACGGGCGCGGTTTAGCGCGCGCGAAGGACTCTGTTATGATATCCGGACGAAACAACTACCCGGGAGTTCGAACGTGTTTCAATGGGGCGCCTTCACGGATGAGATATCACAGGATCTCGCCCATGCCTGCGCGGTGTGCGCGGAGTTCGGCGTGACGGGCGCCGAACTGCGCGGGATCTGGGACACGAACGTGGCGGAGTTGAGCGACACGCAGGTCCGCGAGATCAAATCCATCCTCGACGGCCACGGCATGATCGCGTGCAGCATCGCTTCGCCCTTCGGGAAATGCGAACTCGAGGATGCGGCCGCCGTGGCGCAGCACATGGACCTCCTGCGCCGCTGCGCCGACATCGGCCATGCCCTGGGCTGCACGCTGATTCGCGGATTCGTCTTCTGGGGCCACGGCCGCGTGGCGAAACCCTGGGACGCCATGCTGCGCGCCTATGAGTCCGTGCCCGGAATTCTGGAAGAGAAGGCCGTGACACTGGGCGTCGAGAACGAGGCGGCGTGCTATGTCGGCACCGCGGCCCACTTGCGGCACTTTCTCGATCGTCTGGCATGTCCGCGCGCCAAGGCCGTGTGGGACCCCGCCAACCACATCCAGGACGCGGAAGGCCCGGCCATGGCAACGTTTCCGGACGGCTATGCGCTGCTCAGGGACGACCTCGTGCACGTCCACGTAAAAGACGCCGCGCCGGCCGCGGACGGCACGGTTCCCAACGTCTTCCTCGGCGAAGGCCTCGCCCATTGGCCGGCACAGCTCCGCGCGCTCAAGGAGGACGGCTACAACGGATTCGTTTCTCTGGAAACGCACGTCGATCCCGACAGCTTCCCCGAGAACCTGCGGACGCGTTACGGACATTATCTCAGCGGCGACGGCCGCGAAGGCGCAAGCAAAGTGTGCCTTGCGTGGCTGCGCGACGCGGCCGCCGAATGGGCGTGAGGACCTATGGAATACTGTATCGAGACGGCCGGCCTGACAAAGGTGTATGACAGCCTGCGGGCAGTGGACGGGATAGACCTGCGCGTCGAACGCGGAAGCTTCTACGGATTCCTCGGTCCGAACGGCGCGGGAAAATCAACCACGATCAAGATCCTGACCGGCATCACCGCCGCGAGCGGCGGACGCGCGAGGATTCTCGGGCAGGACCTCGGGCGGACGCCCCTCCAGATCAAGCGGCGCATCGGCGTGGTGCCCGAGGACCTCTGCATCTTCGAGAACCTCACCGCGCGCGAATATCTCACCTTCGTCGGGCGCATGTACAGAATGCCGCGCGATACCGCCCGGCGCCGCGCCGAGGAGCTGCTCGAGCTGCTCGGGCTGGCCGACACGGGGAAAACCCTTGCCCTCGAATTCTCGCACGGCATGAAGAAGAAGCTCTCGCTCGCCGCTTCGATCATCCACGATCCCGAATTGCTCTTTCTCGACGAGCCCTTCGAGGGCATTGATGCGCTGGCCTCGCGCACGATTCGCGCGGTGCTCGATCGCCTGGTGCAGCGCGGCGCCACAGTCTTCCTGACCTCGCACATTCTGGAAATTGTCGAGCGGCTCTGCACCCACGTGGGCATCATCCACAAGGGGCGGCTCGTGAAACAGGGGCGGCTCGACGAGCTGGCTTCGGGCGGCTCGCTCGAAGACTTGTTCGTGGCCGCGGTGGGCCAGCCGGAAGAGGCCGCCGTCGGCCTGTCATGGCTCGGAGGGCGGGTCTGATGTCCGGCCAGTTCTGGGCGCTGCTCTCGCTCAAGATCGCCCTGATCCGCAACACGTGGTCGATGGGCCGCTTCATCTCGCTCGTCGTGCTGCTCTTTCTCTTCGTCGTGGGGGTGGCCGCCGCCGCGGCCTCCGGCGTCGGCGGCTTATACGCGGGCCGGCTCTGGCTCGGTCCCCAGGAACCCCTGCTTATCATGCTCGTGCTCGATGCGGTCGTCGTCCTCTTCTGCTTCCTGTGGTTCTGGTCGCTCGCCATCGAGATTCAGCGTGCCGACATCATTGACTTCCGGAAGATGCTCTTCTTCCCGGTCTCGATGCGCCTGATCTTCAGCATGAACTTCGCGTCGTCGCTGCTCAGCCCCGCGCTCGTGCTCTTTCTGCCGGGACTCATGGGACTCCTGGCGGGACTGTGCACGCGGCGCGGCCCGCAGATGCTCTCTGCAATCCCACTCGGACTCGCCTTCTACCTCATGTTCGCGGCCTGGGCCTATTACGTGCGGGGCAAAGTGGCCATCCTCATGGAAAACAAACGCCGCCGCCGTTTCATCCTGACCCTCCTGCCCGTGGGCATGGCCATCCTCTTCCAACTGCCCAACCTTGTCATGCACTCCCTGCGCGGCAACGAGGCATGGGCGGCCCGCCTGAAGCAGATCTCTCCGGATCAGGCGCAGGCCTGGGCGCACTACGCCAACATGGCCTTCCCCATCGGCTGGCTGCCCTACGGCACCTGGAGCCTGCTGAACGACGAGCCCGGCCCCGCGTGGCTCTGTTTCATCGGGCTGACGGGATTCGCGGCCATCGGACTCGTGCTGGGCTACCGCTCCACTCTCCGCTTCTATCTCGGCGAACTCGGCGGGCGCACCCGCCGCAAGGCCGTCAACCTCAAAGGCCGGATGCCCGCCACGGGAAGCCGCATCCCGTTCCTCGCGGACGACACTAGCGCCATGACTACGGCCGCCTTCCTCGGCTATCTCCGGCACCCGAACATACGCATCCTGTTGATCATGCCCCCCGTGATGGCCCTGTTCTTCCTCATCCTCTTCCGCACGGGACCCTACGCCGAGCAGTGGAGCGGCGGCGGCACCTGGCTGCCGGCCGCTGTACTCGTATGGCCCTTCTTCAATTTCACGATGGTCTTCTTCAACATCTTCGGCATCGATCAGCAGGGCTTTCGCGGGCTCGTGCTGCTGCCCGCGCCCCGCTACAAGTACATTCTCGCGAAGAACCTCAGCCTCTTCCCCTTCGCGGGCGGCATGAGCCTCGCCTTTGTCGCCGGCGGCGCGCTCCTGGTGCACACGCCCGCACGCGCCGTCTGGATCTCGATGGTTCTGGCGCTGCAGCTCTATCTCGCCTACTGCCTCATTGGCAATTTCGTCTCGCTCTACTTTCCCTACCGCATCGGACGCGACACGATGCGCGCCCATGGCAACCGGCCCATCCTCTTCCTCGTGGGGCTCTTCTCCGCAATCCTCGTGGCCATCCTGATGCTGCCCGCCGCCTTCTGCATGATGCTCGATCAATTGGCCGAAACCTTCTGGGGCATCAAAGGCGCCCCCGTCGGACTGCTTGCCGCGCTTGGACTGCTCGCCCTCACCGCCGTCGCGTACTCCTTCGCGCTCGTCCACGCCGGCGACGTCCTTCTCGCCCGCGAACAGCACATCCTCGCCAAGCTCGTCAAAGACCGCGAATAGCGCTTCTGGATTCCGTTTCCACTCCTCGTGTATCGTGTGCGCTTCTGCGTTCATCCCCTGCATTCAACTTCCGGGACGTTCCATGCTCGACGGATTCATCGAACCGGGCGTGCCGCTGGCGCTCTTCTGGGTGCTGGTCGGCCTGGCCATCGTCATACAGGGCATCAGCAAATCCGGCTTTGCCGGCGGCGCGGGCATTCTCTCGCTCCCGCTCATGATGCTCGTCATGCCGATCAACAAAGTGGCGGCAACCCTGCTCCCGCTGCTGATCCTCTGCGACCTGAACGCGATTTATCACCACTGGGACAACAAGGCCTGGAAGCCCATCCTCGAACTCTACTTTCCCTCGATCGCGGGCACGGTCCTGGGCGCGCTCGTGTGGTGGTGGGTCGGCCGCGAGGGGATCGAGCACTACAACGTCTTTATCAAGCAATGCGTGGGCGTGATCGCGGTGGTCTTTGCCCTGTACATCGGCGCAAAGGAAGCGTCGATGCGGTGGGTCGAGCATCACCGGATGGGCCCGAAGACGGCGGTGGCCGCCGGCG
>CAILVY010000275.1 GCA_903837785.1 Candidatus Hydrogenedentota bacterium | reverse complement strand
TCGATGATGAGGTAGTCGAGTTCGCCCCAGTCGGTTTGATGGAGGATTTGGAGGGCGTACCCGGAGGCCATCGGCCCGCGCAGCACGGCCGGTTTGTCGCCGATGAGGTAGCCCATGGACATGGTCTTGAGTCCGTCGACTTCGACGGGAATCAAGGTGTCGCCCGTCATCATGACCTGGGGATGCTGCTCGCGGAACAGGGTGGGAAACGAGGGGCCATAGACGTCCAGGTCGACAATGCCGACCTTGCGGCCTTCACGCTGAATGGCGCGCGCGAGATGGACCGCCACAGTGGATTTCCCCACGCCGCCCTTGCAGGAGGAGACGGCGACGATGGACTCGACCTGGGTGAGGAGATCGACCTTGACGGCGGCGTGTTTGGGCTTCATGGCGGACATGGTTACGTCCACCGCGTTGACGCCGGGGATTGCGCGCACGGCGGCTTCGGCGCGGGCCTTGAACTCGGCCTTGACGGGACAGGCCGGGGTGGTCAGTTCGAGCGTGAAGCGGACGGCGGTGCCGTCGATGGCGAGGTTCTTGATGAATCCGAGCGAAACGATGTCTTTGCCCAAATCCGGGTCGATAATGTGCCGCAGTGCATCGAGCACCTGCTTTTCGGTGATCATACAACTCTCCTGATTACGAGGGAACAGGACGGTGCCGGAGGGGATTCCCGCAGCATGATACTGTCGGCGGAACGCGGAAGCAAGCCATGGAAGGCGTTGGCGGCTATTTCAACAGGGGGAGCATGGCGCGGAATTCGGGGGTGCCCGCGGCGCGGAGCAGTTCGAAGAGGGCCATCTGGGTGGTGACGGGCACGGCGCCGGCCCGGGTCATTCGTTCGAGGCCCGCTTCGTATTCGCGCCGCTCCATGGAAACCACGGCGTCGCGCACCACATAGGCTTCATAGCCCGCCTCGAGTGCGGCGAGGACGGTCTGCATGACGCAGATGTGAGTTTCCATGCCGATCACCAGGAGTTGCTTTCGCCGGTGCCCCTCGAGTGATTCGACGAAGTCGGGATTGGCGAAACAACCGAATTCCATCTTTGGGATGCGCGCGGCGCCGCGGAGCGCTTCGGCCACGCGCGCGTTGGTTCCGCCGAGCTTCTCGGGATTCTGCTCGCTGACGACGATGGGAATCGAAAGGGTGTGCGCGGTGTGGATCAGTTTGATGCTGTTCGCCAGCAGGCCCTCGGCGACGGTTTCCTGCCTGGGCATGAGCTTGTCCTGGATATCGATTACCACGAGCAACGTCTGGGCGCATTCAAGCATGTGGATATCCTCTGGTCCGTGCAAGGTGGCGCGCCGGCGCGGTGGATTCAGACGGCCAGTTTCCGGCGTTCGGGTTTGACGGGTTCCGCCTGGCGGCGTTTTCGTTCTTTGAGCGCATTGGCTTTGTAGAACAGCGCCGGCTCAATGATGGGGTCGTGCAGCCCCTCGGTTTCCACTTCCCCGTAGCTTACGCGGCCCCGATAGGTCCGGTTGGCCAGGATAATGGCGATGGCCTGACGCGACCACTTGTTGCCCTTGCGGGTGAAGATGCTCTTGGAATGAAGATAGTTGACAACTTTGCCGGTGCTTCGGGTGTTGAGGTATTCACGGAAGATGAGCCGGACCACCTCGGCCTCGCGGTCATCAACCAGGAGCGGCTTTTCCCCTTCGTGTCCGCGGCGGTAGCCGTACGGAGCGGGTCCCGTGCCGTAGCGGCCCTGTTGCACGGAGGTTAATTGCCCCCGTTTCACCTTCGCCCCGTGGCTTAAACGGCTGGTGCTGTCAAAAGCAGCCTCTTCCGTTCTGGGAATGCCCTTTACCCCGATACTCTTGCCCATCACGCCTCCCAGCCCGATCGTCACTGCGCGGGTGATTGCAGGAACGCCGTAATCACTCGTCAGCGCTATCAGATACGCGGATTCTGATAAACTTGGCGGCCTGGCAGTAATTGAGCCGCCCCATGAGAACCATCCCAAGTCTCATCTAGATTGTAGAGCAAAGGTACGCAAATGTCAAGAGTTTTCCCGAGAGGGGCCGGAGGGGGAGAGGAGGGGGCTCAGGCGGAAAGAGTATCCGCCGTCTGCCTCGGGGTGAGGGAGACGGCGGATACGGGACGACAAGGAAAGCGAAGCGTTATTTGCGCTTCTTGGCCAGGGTCAGGAGGGACGCAGGCGTCGGGCCGTAGGGGCTGCCTTCGAAGGTGAGGCTCTTGGCGACGATTTCGTTGACTTCGTCGGATTCGAGCCCCGCCGCCTTGGCTTCGGCGACGACTTCGTGCATGCGGCCGATGATTCGACGGCGGCAATCCTCGCGGCACTTTGCCTCAATACCCTTGTTGACGAAAACACCCATGCCGCGGCGCGTATACAGGAGGCCCATGACCTCGAGATCGCGGTAGGCCTTGGCGACGGTGTTGGGGTTGACTTCCAGGCGCTCGGAGAGTTCGCGCACGGACGGCAATTGGTCGGTGGGTTTGAGACGGCCGGAGGCGATCGCAAACTGAACGTGATTCTCAATTTGCACGTAGACGGCTACACTGCTGTGGATGTCAATACTCGAAAGCATCTGCAGCATCTCCTTGCTTGATTTGTGTTTTTCCCGTGGCATCGTATATACAGTACCTTATCTTGAATTGAAACGGACCACCCATGACACTTATGTTAAACCAGACCCTGTATGACTAGCGCCGCATGTGCCTAGGGCCTAGTGTTGGGCGTAGTATACAGCCTTGACGCTCAGAATAGCAACTACAATAACTAGTTGCCCAAACAGGAGGTGCGGAATTTTCCGCACTTGATGAAGGGAAATTCGCCATGAAGCGATTGGCGTGGACTGGAACTTTCACAGTACTGTTTCTGATCGCGCAATTTTGCATGGTGTCGGCGGCTGGGGCGGATTCGGCGGGTGCATCGGGTCATATTACCGTTACTTTGAAGAATGTTCTGGGGAAAGCCCTGGACGGCCGGGTGGATTTGATCCGCCTCGGAGAGGGGGATTCGCTCTCGATGGAGGTGCAGGCGGGACACGCGGAACAGACGGCGGCGGCAGGGGAGTATAGGATATATGTTTATATATATGATTCAGGGGTTCCGGTCCTGGTTGAAGTGAAAGATGCGGGGGTCCAGGCGGGCAAGAGCACGGGGATTGCGCTGCAGTTGCTGGAGGGGAGCAGCGGCGCGTTGACGATACGGGACTTTGATGCGGACGGGGACTTGGCCATCGACCGGGTGGAGATTGCGAGCGGGACGGATCCGTACAATGCCGCGGAGGTTCCCGGGCGGCGGCAACTGGCGCTGGACACCCGGGCGCTGAAGAAGGCGGCGGGGTGGTACAGCGGGGAGCTGCACGCGCATTCACGGCACGGCGGCGGCCGGGAGGGCGTGAAGCAACTGATAAAGCGGGCGCGGCGGGCGGGGCTGGATTTTCTGGCGATTACGGACCGCAACAGCGTGGCGTCGCTTCAGGATCCGGAGTATCACTCGGACAAGCTGGTGCTGCTGCCGGCGCTGGAATGGGGAACGGATGACAGGGGGGTGGCGCTGGTTTATGGGCCGCGGACAGCGCTGGATGCGCCCACGACGGTGGCCGCGGCACAGGGCGAATGCATCCGGGTTCAGGCGCAGGGGGGGATTTTTGCGATTGCGCATCCCTGCCTGCCGAGCGCGCCCTGGCAATGGGGGTTGAGTTATGTGAATGCGGTCGAGGCGTGGTGCCGGAGCTGGCGGGACATGCCTCCGATGACCCTCGAGCAGTTGGGGGAGGATTTGAAGGCGCGCAAGGATGGGCGGCTGCTGTATTCGATCGCGCAGGCGGCGGCCCGCTCCGATTTGGCGCAGCTGTCGGCCAACGCGCAGGCGTCGTATTTCTACGACCTGGAATTGAATCAGGGGCTGATGGCGTGCGCCATTGGCGGGAGCAACACGTCGAGCCCGAAGGCGCGGATGGGCCGGCCGGTGACCCGGGTCTTCGCGCGGGAGCTGTCGGCGCCGGCCCTGCTGGAAGGGCTGCGGATGGGCCGGACGTACGTCACCTGCGATGAGGACGGGCCCGTGGTCAGTTTTACGGCGGACGTCCTGAACGACAACAAGGTGGATGTCGGGATCGGCGGGGTGGTCCCGCTGGACGTGGACACGCGCTTTCTCGTGGCGGTGAAGAACGCCAAGGGGAAGAAGCTGCAAGTGCTGGAGAACGGGCATCCCATCCGCACAGTGCCCATCTTGAAGAAGTCGATCGCGCTTTCCTTTCTTCGGCATCCGAAGCAATACAGCGTGTATCGTGTGCGCGTGATCGGCTCTCCCAAGAGTCTTGAACAAGGCCTGGGGGATATCGATGTCTATGCCATGACGAGCCCCATTTACGCCCAGGATATCACCCAGGATCTGATGTGGCGCAATCCCAAGCTGGACGTGGACAAGGCCTGGATACGGATTGAGGGCAATGTGGTGCCGGAGCCGGTCCTTCCCGAGGACATGCCCCCGGCCATGGCGCCGTGACCCGGCCGCGCCGCATCGGGGGGGCATCGGCGGTGGCGCGCCGGGCCGGATGCTGTGCCCATTACACAAAAAGTGTTGACCAGACCGGCGGCTTGGCCTAGAATATTTGTGAGTGACTGAAGCAGGCACTGATCCTCTGGCTGTGGCAATCGTAATCGTGGACGGGGGTCCACTCTTGTGCTCGAACGCTGGGAGGTTTCTTTATGTTGCAGTATCGCCCGATTTCCCTCCTTCTCTTCAGTCTGCTGGTACTGGCCGGACTGGCGGGCTCCGCGCATGCGGAGAAGGTTGTCTTCTATGCGCCCGATGGGGACGTGGTGAAGATGGTCGACACCTCGGCTGAGAAGACCATGCCCGACAACAACCCGGATGAGACGGTGACGTACAGCGGCATCACGTTCCGGCTGTTTTACATGGACGTGCGCAACAACACACACCAGGGCTTTGCGAACGACGCGACGACGGGCGCGAATGCGAAGGCACGGCTCAAGGAGACCCTTGGCTATATCGCAGGCATCCTCCATGAAGTGGGGACGCTCGATGTGGTGGTGGCGCCGTCGCAGACCGATGGGTCGGGCCCGCTGGCGACCGCGGGAACGTACTACAGCGGCAGCCCGTCCTTTCAACGGGGCAGCGCCATGGAGCGGCTCAAGACGGGGGTGAAGTCGTACGCCGGTGTTGAGGAAATCAGCATGACGGTGGATTTCGGGTACAACTGGAATCTGACGACTGCGGCGCCGACGGGATCGCAGGTGGACTTCGCCTCGGTGCTCCTGCACGAAATGACGCATGGGCTCGGGTTTATTTCGCTGACCAACAGCAGCGGCGGCAGCCTGATTGGGGCGCATGTCTACGGGATGGTGGACCTCTTCGCGGCGCGGCGCACGGGGATGTTCCACCTTTACAGCGGGGACTCGCCGACGTTCCGCGGCACGGCGGCCGACCTCACGAGCAACAATGTGGCGTTCGATGCCTTCGAGGCCTTCACCCGTTACGGGCAGAGCGTCGCGCCCGGCCTTTATGCGCCGTCTTCCTGGCAGAGCGGCAGCAGCATGAGCCATTGGGACACGGACAACATCGTGGGCGGGGCGGTGATGGAACACGCGATCTATTTCGGTGCGCAGCGCCGTCAATATGCGGAGGTGGACCTGGGCGGCCTTGCGGACATCGGCTATGACAAGATCTCGGGCACCACGAATCCGTGTGCCGAATTCGTCAGCGCCAACGTCCCGCGCGCGATTGACTACTTCACGACCGCGCAGGTTCCTCTCACGATCTGGCAGCCGAAGACGATTCGGGACCTCAACGTCAAGGTCAGCCTGATCTATCCGTATGACATGGACCTGAGCCTTTCACTTCAATCTCCGACCGGGGTCATCATTCCGCTCGCCATGGGGGCCGGCGGTTACGGGTCGAACTACAGCAACACGGTCTTTGACCAGAGTTCGGGCACGCCCATTGACACCGGGACGGCGCCGTTCACCGGATGCTTCCGCCCGCAGAGCGATCTCTCGCTCTTGAACGGCCACAACAGCTATGGGACCTGGAATTTGCTGGTAGACACCAGCGACGTGATAGAGACGGGCTCGGTAACGGGATTCAGCCTGCAATTCGACTGTGCGTGCGAGGGCGAGGGTGAAGGCGAGGGTGAAGGCGAAGGCGAAGGTGAGGGTGAGGGCGAAGGTGAGGGCGAGGGCGAAGGCGAGGTGTGCACGCTGGGCATGTGTCCGAACTTCGATGCGGAGGGTGCGGCCCTGTATGCATTCCTGAATGTCGCCTTCTCGCTTGGGCTCGACTGGACGACCTCGGATTTTGACAGCTCCGGCATACCGGACAGTTGGGAGGTGGCGGTATTGGGGCAGGTGCTCTGCCGAGGCGGCATCGCCCTGCAAGGGCAGGTCCGCTGTGATTTCGAGGCGAACCTTGCCACGCTGCGGGCCGAGGCCGTGTACACCGCGGCAGGTCTTCAACCCTACGAGAACGCGCTGGCAGCGTTATTGTCCCTGAGTTCCGAGATGCAGGGCGCGGCGGCGGGATTGGGTCTTGCGGGCACCTACCGGGCGGCCGGTGCGCCGGGGAAGGCGGCCGGTGAACCCTTCTCGGCGGCAGGCAATCCGGACTTTGACGCATTTACGAATCTGCAGGAATACAACAACACGGCCACGGCCGGCCTGACGAAACAGGATTACGTCATCGCGGCGTTGAATCCCTTCCTGGATGGGTCGGAGCCGCCTTCCTCCCTGCCTGCGGCGGCGCCGGGCTGGCTGGCCGCATTGGTGGCCGTGTTCATGTGCGTGGGACTCGTGACGATGTTGCGCCTGCGGAGACGGCCGGGCGAGTAGTATTGGCGTTTCCGAAACCGCCCGCCTCGTTTCGTGCGATGCGGGCGGTTTCGCTTTGTGAGTCCTTGCAGCGCCGTATTTGTTGTAGCGCGGCGGGGAGTGGACCCACATCGACATTACTTCATGATTTTGGCATATGGACCGGTAGGTATGCGTTTGTATATCATGCTCTGGGAGGAGCTTAGCCTTGTGGTCTCGGGTGAAGGAGTCTGCGAGGGGATCTTGTTGGTGGGCGCCGGGAGGCTGAAAAAGGTTGACTCGAAGTGTGAGAACTGGTATTATCTGGTATTAGCATGGTTGTAAAGAGTGAGACCGTCTGGGAAGTGCTGTAATGTGCCGAAGCCGGGGATAAGGGAAGCGGGTGGCTTCATCGGCGACGGTATGGGAACCGTGGTTCCATAGACAAAAACGGAAAAGGAGGAAGAAGATGGATGGGTTGTGGAACGTATTGGTTTGGGACTTGATTGATTTCGTGCTTGACCTGCTCGTGGACGCGCTGGCGGGCATCTTCGGCGATCGCCCCTAGTTCGGACCTTAGCGTTCGAAAAAGACAAATCGCGCTTTCCTTGGCTTTTCGGCCGGAGAGCGCGATTTGTGTTTATTCGTCGCCTTGGAGGGTGGCCCGGGGATAGGAGCCCAGGACCTTAAAGGTGACGGAGCGTTCCGCCACGGTATCGAGCACGCGCTTGATGTGTTCTTCTTCAAAATGGCCGATGAGGTCGATGAAGAACACGTATTCCCAGGGCTTCTGCTGCGAGGGCCGCGACTCGATGCGGGTGAGGTTGATGCCGGCGTCGGCAAAGGGCAGGAGGAGGTGGTAGAGGGCGCCGGGCCGGTCTTTGAGTGCGATGAGGACGGAGGTCTTGTCGTCGCCGGTGCGTTGGACCATTTGGCGTCCGACCACGAGGAATCGGGTGAAGTTGTGGGCCATGTCCTCGATGCGTTCGGCGACCAGGTTCAGGCTGTAGGTCTGGGCGGCCAGTTTGCTGGCGATGGCGGCGGCGCCGGGTTCGGCGGAGGCGCGGCGAGCGGCCTCGGCCGTGCTGGAGACTTCGATTAGTTCGATGCCCGGCAGGTTTGCGCGGAGCCAGTTTCGGCATTGGAGCAGGGCGTTGTCCTTGGAGTAGACACGCCGGACTTCCTCGAGGGCGCAGTTGGCGAGGAGATTCTGGGTGATGTGAATCATCACCTCGTTAATCACCTTGAGGTCGGAGATGATGAAGCGATCCAGGGTCTCGCTGACAGAGCCGCCGATCGAGCTTTCGACGGGAACGACGCCGTAGTCGATGCGGCCGCGTTCGACTTCCGTGAAGATGTCCGAGAAGGAGGGCAGGGGGCGATAATCGGCGGCGGCGCCGAAGACGCGCAGCGCGGCCATGTGGCTGAAGGTGTCGCGCGGCCCGAGGAACGCGACGCTGATGTCTTTCTCGAGGGCGCGGATGGCGCTGATGATTTCGCGGTAGATGGCACGGAGGGCGTCGGCCGGCAGGGGCCCGTGATTGAGTTCCGTGAGTTTTTCGAAGACGGCTTTTTCGCGTTCGGGGACGTAAAAGGGGGCGTTCGTGTTGCGCTTGAGCTTTCCGATCTCCTGGGCGAGCCGGGCGCGTTCGTTGAGTCCCGCGAGGATGTCGCGGTCCAGGGCATCGATTCGATTCCTCAGTTCCTCGAGTGTCACCGGTGTTTTCCCTCCACAATCTCGAGCGGCGCCATCTTAACCATGATCATCGCCGTCTTGCCCGTGTCAAAGCGGACGCGCGCCTTCAGCTTGTCGCCCGTGCCGCTCGTGAACTGCACAATGCCCGTGCCGAACGCGGCATGCCGCACCCGGGTGCCGATTTTCAGTTGACCGGGGTCCGCGGCCGGCGCTTGGGGACGCTGTTTTGCGGCCTTGCGTCCGCCCGGGTGCGCGGGAACCAGCCGGTCCCGGCCGATCTCGCGGATGAATCGGGACACCTCGCGGTCGTCCCGCGTCTTGCCGTAAAGGAGCCGGGATCGCGCGGCACACAACGTCAGGCTCTGTCGCGCGCGGGTCATGGCGACGTAACAGAGCCGGCGCTCCTCCTCCAGATCCGTATCGCTGTCGAAGTCGCTTCCGAAGGGGAGCAGTCCCTCTTCCAACCCTATCAGGTAGACGTGGGCGAACTCAAGGCCCTTGGCCGCGTGGCAGGTCATCAGGGTGGCCGCGGGTTCGTCGGGGTTCCAGTCGTCCACGTCCGTCATGAGGGCACGTTCCTGCAGGAATTCCGTCAGGCCTTGGCCGCCCGCCTGATCGTGTTGTTTGCAGGAGGCCAGGAACTCGTCCACGACCTCGAGCCGGGACCGGGAGTCCTTTTCATCGCTGGCGGCGACAAAGGCCCGGTAGTCGATGCGGGCCAGCAGGTCTTCGAGGAGCGGCGTGAGGGCGGACGTCTTTGCCTGCAACGCGAGGTCGTCGATGAGATGGACGAACTTCGCCGCGGCCTCGCGCGCGCGGCCTTGCAGGCTCGTATCCGTCTCGATGTCCCGCAGCACGTCGAGCAGGGCGCACTGGCGCAGTTGAGCATACTCTTCGATGCGGTCGAGGGAGGCGCCGCCGATGCCCCGCGGGGGCACATTGAGGACCCGCCGCACGGATTCGTCGTCCTTCGGATTCACGAGCAGCCGGAGGTAGGCGAGGATATCCTTCACTTCCTTGCGGCTGTAAAACTTGGTTCCGCCGATGACGACGTAGTGAATGCCTTTGCGGCGCAAGGCCTCTTCGATGAGCCGGGATTGTCCGTTCGTCCGGTAAAGGATGGCGACGTCCCTGGGCGGGCGTTCCCGTTCCGCAATGTCTTCGGCGACGAACTGGGCTTCGGCCTCGCCGTCTTCCGCAAGGCAGAGACGCACCGGCTCGCCGCTCTGTTCGCTGGTCCAGAGCGTTTTTCCGAGCCGGTTCAGGTTGTTCGCGACGAGTGCATTCGCGGCCTCGAGGATGGGTTTTGTGCTGCGGTAGTTCTGCTCGAGACGATAGACCTTCGCGTCCGGGAAGTCCTTGGCGAAATCGAGGATGTTGTTGATGTCCGCGCCGCGCCAGGAGTAAATGCTCTGGTCCTCGTCGCCGACGGCGAAGAGGTTGCCATGAGCTTCGCTGAGCCGGCGCGCGATGAGGTATTGCGCCCGGTTCGTATCCTGATATTCGTCGATGTGCACGTAGCGGTAGCGGCGCTGATAGCGATCCCGAACCTCAGGATGATCTTCCAGGAGCCGCACCGTCAGCACGAGGAGATCGTCGAAATCGACGGCGCCCGCGCGTTTCAAGGCCTCGTGATAGCGGGGCCACAGTTCGCGGTACGTCTCTTCCAGTTCGTCGACGGGCGGGGTGTTTCCCTGCGGGGTGTCGGCACTCTGTTTGAGGCGGCTGAGCCAGGAGAGCGCCTCCCGGGGCGATACCCGCTCAAAGCGCTCCGGCAGATCCTTGATCTGTTTCTTCATGACGGAAAGCTGATCCGCATCGTCGAAGATCGTGAACGTCTTGGGCCGTCCCAGCCGGTCCATGTCCCGGCGCAACAGGAAGAGGCCAAAGGCGTGGAAGGTGCCGAGCCACGCGCCGGGCCGTTCGATACCCAGGCGCCGGGCGAAACGCTCGCGCATTTCGCCCGCGGCCTTGTTTGTGAACGTCAAGGCCAGCAGATGGCGCGCATCGACGCCGCGCTCCTGAACCAGCCATAGCATCCGCTCGATAATGACCCGGGTCTTCCCGCTCCCGGCTCCCGCCAGAACCAGGGCAGGCCCTTCCGGCGCCGTCACCGCCGCCAATTGCTGTTCGTTCAACCGTGTCATGCGTCAACCGATACTCCCTGGGGTGAAAGGGGGTATTCTACCTCGTTCCGCCCGGCGAGCTCACGTGTTTTCGGGTCGCGTATTCGGAATTATTATTGCGAGCGCGGCGTTAGCTTCGGTGACGAACCGGAAGGAGGCATCCGCAGGACCCGAAAATTCCGCCTGGAAGGGCTATTGACGAAACTCCGGACTAGGAGTAGAGTAAGGGCCTACGGGAGATTTTCGCAGGTTTCTTTTATTGGGCGGGACAACATCTGGAAAGGAGGGATCGATAACAATCAGGCCCATTCTTTGACGCTCTGCTCCGGACAGGTTTCGCTGACTGAGTGGGCGGTGCCGGGAGCAGGGATGCGGGCAGATGTGACCGGAGAACAGCATTAGGCCACTTGGGGTTGTGAGGCGCGTTTTCCCACAGTGGCCAGACTAATGGAGACTAGTCCCATGACCAGAAGAGGCTTTACTCTGATTGAATTGCTTGTAGTTATTGCCATCATCGGCATTTTGGCCGCGATTCTGTTGCCGGCCCTTGCGCGGGCGCGCGAAGCGGCCCGGCGCGCGAGTTGTCAGAACAATTTGAAGCAGTGGGGACTTGTGTACAAGATGTACGCGGGAGAGAGCAAGGGTTCGCTTTATCCGCCGGTGGCGCAATTCGACGTGCCCGGCGAAGTGAATTGCGACAATCCGGGACCCAATGCGAGCTTTCCGTTGACTGGGGACACCGCCCCTACGGCCTATTCCGCATATGTGCCCATGATCTACCCCGAATATCTGACGGACCCGAACATTTACATTTGCCCTTCGGAAGCGGACCCGCCTCCGCTGAAGAATCCGACCACCGGTGAACCGTGGATTCACATTCCCTGCAACGACTATGGCAAGGGTCTTGCGGCGAGCGACGAGAGCTACTTCTATCTGGGCTGGGTCCTGGATCGTCTCGACGGAGAGGACTTTGACATGGTCTTCGACGCGGTTAGTCCACCGATTCCCTTCAAGGCTCCGGGCCAGGCGCTGGCACTGTTGACGGCGCTGGATGGAACCTTTGACAAGTGCAACAACGACGTGGATCTCAAGAACTCGGGTTTCGACGGTTTCGGGAACGCGGGGACGGATACGGTGTACCGGTTGCGTGAAGGCATTGAGCGCTTTCTGATCACCGACATCAACAATCCCGCGGCGAGCGCGCAGGCGCAAAGCACGATCTCGATCATGGCGGACCTGACGGCGGCATGGAATGTTGCGGCATTCAACCATGTGCCGGGCGGCAGCAACGTGCTCTACCTGGACGGCCACGTGGCCTTCATGAAGTATCCGGGCACGGGCTTTGTGTCCAAGCCGTTCGCCCAGTTGGTGGGTTCGGAAAGCTAGACAATTTCGACCGAAGCACAGAGCCCCCGGCGTTTGCCGGGGGCTTTTCTCATTGATGAGGGCTACTGGTTCGTGTACTGCTGGATCTCGTCGTGCTGATATTCGATGGGGATGCCGGCTTCGCGGAACATGTTTTCGGATTCGCCGCCGGCGTGATAGCGGCGTTCGCAGACCACGCGCGCAATGCCGCAGTTGATGATCAGCATGGCGCAGACGCGGCACGGGGTCATGCGGCAGTAGAGCGTGGCGCCTTTGATGCCGACGCCGAGGCGGGCGGCCTGGCAAATGGCGTTTTGCTCGGCGTGAACCGTGCGCACGCAATGCTGCGTGACACTGCCGTCTTCATGGAGCATCTTCTTCATGAGGTGGCCGATGTCGTCGCAATGGGAGAAGCCCGCCGGCGATCCCACGTAGCCGGTGACAAGCAACTGGCTGTCGCGGGCGATCACGCACCCGCTGCGCCCCCGATCGCAGGTGGCGCGCTTCGCGATCGTGTTCGCCACTTCCATGAAGTATTCGTCCCAGGTCGGCCGCGTGTACTTGTCCGTCATGAGTACCGGTCCTTTTCTGTCATCATCCGCCAGGTGCCAGGGGAAGCTCCGTGCATTCTAGCACCCCTTCTGCCGGCCATCGCTAGAAAGGCTCGCTCAGCCGCCGCACGGGCCCGCACGTGAGAATCGTCGCGCCGTGGGGATGCTTCCGGCAGACCAGTTCATCGCCTGCGTCAAGCGGGATGTCTTCCGGGGCGCAATCAAAGGCGAGCAGGGCGGGCCCGCGGGTGATGTGCACGCGGATCACCGCGTCCGTGGGCAGGACGAGATGATTCACCTGATGGTTGATGGCGATGAAAGCCACGCCCAGCCCTCTCGAGAAGACGCCCCGGGTGATGTTGCGGAAGTAGGCGGTGCTGCCGAACGGCGTGCAGACCACGAGTCCGTCGCCGATGATCTCGACGCCTTCTTCATAGGGGTCGCCGTTGACCCAGAGCTGCCAGCGGACCGCGGCATTCGCCCGGCCTTTGGAGACGACAATCTCGTTGAGGGGCGTCAGGACGCGCTCGGGCTCTGATTTTCCCGCGCGATGGATGGCGCAGGCGAGCTTCTTGTACTCCGTGCGGGTGAGGCGATTTTCCGCGAGCGCGTTGAGGACCTCGTCGGGGGCATGCCGGATGCAGTGATGCCCGACCCGGCTGTTGAGTATGGGGACCTTCGGCAATCCGGGATACGCCAGTTCGGCGGCCAGCAAGGTTCCATCGCCGCCGTAGCACACGACGACGTCCGCGCCGCTCTCGACGAGGCGCAGCCCGGGGAGTTTCTCGACTTCCGGCCGAAGGAGGTGGGATTCTGCGCCAAACAACAACACTTTGCATTCACTGGGAGAATCCGTCATGCCTCATCCTTGCTTTCGGCCAAGTTGCGTTGGGACTACTGATGAGAAGCATTATAGCACGCGACTCACAGGCTCCGAACCGCGAGCCGCCGCGCGAACACGAAGGTGATCGCCACGAGCGCCATGAGCAGCACGCTGTAGGCGAACGCCGCGCCGGCGTCATTGCGCCACGCCATGTTAATCTGCACGGAGATGGGAAGGTTCCCCGGCACGTAGAGGAGGATGGAGGCCACGAATTCGCCGAGATTCTCGGCCACGACTAGGGCTGTGCCCGCGACCAGCGCCGGTGCCAGGAGCGGGGCGGCGATGCGGCGCAGGCAGTACGCGCGCGAGGCGCCGAGACTTTGGCCCGCTTCGAGCAGCGAGGCGTCGAAGGTTTCGATGGCGGCGCCGGCCATGCGCGTCAGCAAGGGGATGTTCCGCACAAAATACGCGACGGGGAGCATCCAGACCGTGTTATAGAGCGGCATCCAGGGATCGTTGAATGCGGCGATGAGGTTCATGGCGATCACTGTGCCGGGCAGGGCCCAGGGGAGCATCGTCAGCATTCCGATCCAGCGCCCACCGGGCCGGCGCCGGGCCGTGAGATAGCCCGCGGGCAGCGCCACGGCCGCGGTGAGCCCTGCGGCGGCGAGGGCCATCCACAGGCTGTTGCGGATGGGCGCAAACGTGCTCGCGTCGCGGAAGAGGCGCGCGTAGTTCTCGAAGGTGAACGACAGGGGGAGCAACTCCGTGCTCCAGTCGCGGTAATTGCCGAAAGACAGCCACACGATGAGCACATGGGGCGTCAGCAGGAGCGCGATCAGGCTCCAGGCCAGGGCGCCGGCCGCGACGCGCCCGCGTCGGCTCCGGAGCGCGGTGCGCACGCCTTTCGAGCCGCCGCCGGCGGGGGCGGGGCGTCCCCGGAAGAGGGCGAGGCCCGCAAGCGACACGGCCGCCAGCACAACCGTAAGCGTGAAGGCGGCGCCGTTGTTGAATTGCATGCGCTCGTTGAAGATCTGCACGCTGAGCACGGGGAAGTCCTGGCCGAAGAAATAGGGGGCGCTGAATGAGGCCGCGGACGACATGAACGTGAGCAGGGATGCACCGAGCAGCGCGGGGCGAAGATGCGGGAACACGACGCGCCGCAAGACCCGGGCCGGACCTGCGCCCAGCGTGCGCGCCGCCTCGACTTGGGTCCGGTCCAGGCTCTCCAGGGCGGTGGCGGTCATTGCGTAGAAGAAGACCTGGAACGAGTAAGCGTGGATGATCAGGATGGCGACCGGTCCGGGAATCACTGCATTCTGCACGCCGAAGCCCTGTATCAAGAGGCGGGGGAGGATGCCGTCCCGGCCGATGAGGTAATAGAAGCTGAGCACGCCGACGAGCGGAGGGAGCGTGAGCGGGAGATAGGCCAGCGCGGCGAGGAGGCCGCGTCCGGGGAACGCGTATCGGGAGACAAAGAAGGCGAGCGGCACTCCCAAGAGTCCGGCGCAGGCCACGGAGGCCAGCGATATCAGGAAGGTGTTCCTAATCGCGGCGAGGCCGGCGCCATGACGCAGCGCCGCCATGTCCCAGGTGAGCAGCGCCTGAACGAGCAGGCGAAGGGCCGGATACAGGACTGTGAGGCCGAGCACCGCCAGGCAAAAGAGGAGCAGGCATCGATCCAGCCTGCGGATATCCGTTCGGGCGGCCATGCCGAAACCGCTTCTCCCGTGGTTTCACCCGAGCGCCGTGCCGGGCCGAGTCACCGCTGTCCCGGAACGCCCGCGGACACGCCGCCGCTCAGTCCTCGTCTTCCTCGAGATCGCGTTGGACGAACTGATAAATGGCTTCGTGGTCCTCGTCGCTGATCCGGGTGAAGAGGATGGCCACCTTGAAGTGGTCGTCGCCGCGATCGTCGGGATCGCAACGGACCACAATGCCCTCCGCATCGATCCGGTGTTTCGCGGGTTTGGGCAGGTCCATGTGGATGCGCATCTTCGTCATCAGCGGCACCGGCTTCACCGTGTGGCACAAGACGCCATTGGCGCTGATATTGTCCACATGATTCAGCACGCCGGGTCCGGCTTCATCCACCATCATCGGCAGGCCGCGCCTGCTTCGAGGATAACGCCGCCTTTCTTCGCCATCCCTCCGCATACGAATTATCCTTCCACTCGATCCTGACTGCCGTTCACGCTTTTTCATATCCTAGATCAGAACCGCGGCCAATGCAATTCCGTCGATGGCCGGTGAAACGGGAACCGCCATGCTTCCTCTCCCGAGGGAGCATGGCGGAGTAGAGCAAATGGCGGGAACGGAGGCCGCTACTCTTCGAAACGGACCGAAACGTCGTCCACAAGGACATCGCCTTTGGCCTGGCCACGATGATAGACGAAGACGATGAAAGAGTCGGGCAGGGCGTCCGCGGGCACGTCGAAATTCAGTTCCAGCTTCTCCCACTTGCCGCTGCCGGGATGAAGCAGGCGGGCATCACGCGCTTCGCGCTTCATGCCCTTCTTGAAATGCAGCACCACTTGTGCCTGATCCGGGGCAGCGGCTTTGAGGCGGGCGCTGTAATAGACTTTCTTGCCGGGTTTCACGCCGTCTTTCGAGAGATCCTGCTTGGCAATGACAAAGTCGCCTTCCTTTTCGGCCTTGGGGATCTGCGCGGAGGCCTTGCCGGCGCCGGCGTCGGCGGCTTTGGCGGCCTTGACGGGCTTGAAGTTGTTGCCGGACATCTCCACGACATTCCAATCGGCCGGGTTTTCGTCCTTCCACTCCTCGAAAGAGCCGTTCTTGACCAGCTCCTTGCCGGGTTTCGCGGGCGCGGCGGATTTCGCAGGCCCCGTGGCTTTCGCGGGCACCGCTTCCTTGGCGGGTTCTTTGGCGGCGTCCTTGGACTTGCTTGTGGATGCGCCCTTCTTGTCCGTGGCGCCCGCCGCGGTCTTTGCGGCGTCACAGCCGAGGGACACAGCCAGTGCCAATGCCATCAGTATTGCCAAGATGAAGCTTCGTTGCATCGGGGAGCTCTCCTTTAAGCGTTGTTGCAGGGCGAACGAGTGCGTCCTCATCACCCATGCGGCCGGAAAAACAGCCGCTCCTCTTCGAAAGACGTATGATACAGGGAACATTTTTCCCCCGTCAATTAACGATCCGGGCACTCTTGAGGTTGACGCCTGTTATTCCGGCCGTTTCCGGCGGAGCAGATAGACCGGGCGCTGCTTGGTTTCGAAGTACATCCGGGCGATGTACTCGCTGACGACGCCGACGCAGATTAGCTGGAGCGCCCCGAGCAGGATCACTGCCCAAAGCACCCAGGCCCAGCCGGGCGGCGCGCCCGCCAACAGCCAGCGCAGGAGCAGTCCGGCCGCGCCGAACAACGACAGGGCGCAGAGTCCGGCGCCCAGATAGAGGGGGAGTTGCAGCGGGCGGCTGGAGAAGCTCGTGATGCCCGTCAGGGCGAAGGCCAGCATCTTGCGGAAGCCGTATTTCGTCGTGCCGGCGCTGCGTTCGGGCGCTTCGAAGGGCAGGAAGGCGCGCTTATAGCCCACCCAGAAGACGAGCCCGCGTATAAACCGCGCGCGCTCGGGCAGGCTGTTCAGGGCGTCGAGCACCTGGCGGTCCAACAGCCGGAAATCGGCGGCGCCTTCGGTCACGCCCATGCCGGACAAGGCGTTCAGGACGCGGTAGAATCCCCGCGAAGTCAGGCGCTTGACGAAGCCCGCGCCCTCCGACTCCGTGCGGAGCATCTGGACGACCTCCGCGCCGCCTTCCCAGAGGCGGATCATGTCGGGAATGAGTTCCGGAGGGTGTTGTCCGTCCGCATCGAGGCAAATGATGGCGCCGGTGGCCCGGGCGTGCTCGAAGCCGGCGGTCAGGGCGGCCATATGCCCGAAATTCCGGGAGAAATGAAGGGGGCGTATCGCCGGATGTTCCGCCGCGAGGCGATCCAACTGCTCTTCCGTCCCATCGCTGCTTCCGTCATTCACAAAGACGATTTCGAACGGATGCCCGAGGGCCGCGCCCACGGCCAGCAGCCGTTCCGCCATCGTGCGGATATTCGCCTCCTCATTGAACGCCGGAAGCACGAAGGAAAACCGCGGCGCGTCTTCCGATTCCACGTGCTGATCCCTTCCTTTGGTTTCCGGCGCATCCTCGCACCCGGAGCCGCCGCCTGTCAAACCGCGGGCGGAAGAAGTCGCCGGCTACGGCGTTGCCGTGGTTTTCGGCGGGCGCCGCATGAAGAAGGCCAAGGGGAGAATCAACAACGTGACGAAGGCGAGGATGTGAAACACGTCCATGAAGGCGAGGTTCCGCGCCTGTTGGAGGACTGTGAAATTGAGGGCGGCATGCGCCTGATGGAGGGCGCCCACGGGGTCGCCCGAACGGGAGTAGAAGCTCTGCGCGATGCGGTCAAGCCGGGCGACGCAGTCGGCGTCATAGGGGGTGAGATGGCTCACAAGATGGGTCTGATGGACCTGGCTGTAGCGCGTGATGAGGGTCGTGCTGAACGCGATGCCCATGCTCCCGCCGATGTTTCTGGCGAGGTTGATCAGGCTCGAGGCGCTGTCGCGGGTCTCGCGGGCTACGTAGGCATAGGCGAGCGTGTTCACGGGGACGAAGATGAAGGCCATGCCGAAACCCTGGGCGATGCGGAAGAGGGCGACAGTCTTGAAGTCGATTTGAAGATACATGCGGCCCATCTCGAAGATGGCGCCGGTGATCACGAGGATGCCGAAGGCGATCATGCGCCGCTGATCCGTGCGGGAAACCAGAATGCCGATGATCGGCATCATGAAGAGGGTGACGATGCCGCCGGGCGAGAGCGCGAGTCCGCTGGAGAGCGACGTGTAGCCCAGCAGGGTCTGCATGAAGAGCGGCAGGAGGACTGTGCTTCCGTAGAGCGACGCGCCGAAGAGGAACATGACGAGGCAACTGAATCCGAGATTGCGTTCGCGCAGCAGGCGGAAGTTGACCACGGGATCTTTGTGGCGGAGTTCCCAGAAGATGACGGCCACGAGGGAGACGGCGGAAATGATGGCGAAGTTCCGGATGAAAGTGGATTCGAACCAGTCGCGGCGCTCGCCAAGATCGAGCACGATCTGGAGCGTCCCCAGCCCCAGCGAGAGCAGGCCCAGCCCGATGTAGTCGAGGCGGAAGCGGTGCGCGCCCCGGCGCCGCCGGAAATAGGGCGGGTCAGAAATGAGCCTGGGCACGAGGAGCATGGAGAGGATGCCGACGGGGATGTTGATGAAGAAGACCCAGCGCCACGAGTAGTTGTCCGTGAGCCAGCCGCCGAGGGTGGGCCCGATGATGGGCGCGAAGACCACCGTCATGCCGAAGACCGCCATGGACGAGCCGCGCTTCTCGGGCGGGAAAGCATCGACCATGATGGCCTGCGTGGCCGGCTGCAGGCCGCCGCCGCCCATGCCCTGGAAGAGGCGGAAGAGGACGAGCGTTCCGAGCGTGGGCGCGAAGCCGCAGCAGAGGGAACTGGTGGTGAACAGCGCCATGCACAACATGTAGAAATTGCGGCGGCCGATGAGCGACGAGAACCACGCGCTGAGCGGGAGGACGATCGCGTTGGAGACGAGATAGGACGTGAGGACCCAGGTGCTGTCGTTCACGTCGGCGCCGAGGTTGCCCGCCATGTGCGGCAGGGCCACATTGACGATGGTCGTGTCGAGCACCTCCATGAAGGTCCCGAGCGTTGCCACGACCGCCACGAGCCAGGGGTTGTGGCCCGAAGGATGCCATTCGAGCTGCGGGGCGGGGCCCGGGCTCGGCTCTTCCCCGGCGGAGTTCATTTAATCCGGACCTCCGGCACGACCGACATCCCGGGTGCCATGGCACGATCCGCGGGCAGCGGTTCATCGAAGAGGATCTTCACCGGAACGCGCTGGATCACCTTGACGTAGTTGCCGGTGGCATTTTCGGGCGGCAGCAGGCTGAAGCGTGCGCCGCTCCCCGCCTGCATGCTGTCGATATGCCCGCGGAACACATGCTGAGGAAAGGCGTCCACCCGGATGCGCACTTCCTGTCCGGTGCGCATCCGCCGCAACTGCGTCTCTTTGAAGTTGGCCACCACCCACACGGCCGGCGAAACGACCGCCGTCAGGGCCTGCCCGATCTGGACGATTTCCCCGACATGCACGGACTTCTTTGTCACATGGCCGTCGAGCGGCGCAAGGATCTTCGTGTGCTCGAGATCGAGTGCGGCGGCGCGCACGGCCGCCTCCGCCTGCGCCACCTCGGCCGCGCTCTGTTCACGTTGCGACTCCGCCAGGGCGACTTCCTGCGGGCCGGTCTTCGCCGCGGCCAGGCCGCCCTCCGCCTGGCCGACCTGTGCATCGGCGGCGGCCACTTGTTTTCGTGCTTCGAGGAGGCGCGCTGTGGCGGCGCGGGCCGTGGTGCTGGCGAGGTCGTGCTGCTGTTGCGACACGGCATTGCCGCCCACGAGTTGCGTGTAGCGTTCGGCGTCCTTCTGCGCGCGTTGCGCCTCGGCCTCCGCCGCCACGACGCCGGAGCGCGCTTCCTCGGCCACGGCCTTCGCCGCGTTCAGCGCGCTTTCGGCTTCTTCGAGGCGCGCGGCCGTGGTTGCCCGGGTCAGTTCCACTTTGCGTTCCGCGGTGGCGCGGCGGCTTTCGGCCACCTGCGCCGCGGCGCGTTGCGCGTCGAGCCGGATGAGATACGGCTTTGGATCGATTTCCACGAGCAAGTCGCCTTGCTTCACCCGCTGATTGTCTTCGATCGCGACCTGGAGCACTTGCCCCGCCACTTGCGGGGCAATCTGCACCACCGTGCCCTCGATGAAGGCGTCATCTGTGGACTCGTAGGTTTGTGCATAGCGGTAATATCGGACGCCCCATGCCGCGCCCCCCAGGATCACCAGCGCCACGACTATCCGGAAGCCCCACGGCTTGCGGCCGGTCCGTCCGGGTTGCGGCGTCTCCTCTCGGCTTGCGGTATCCACGATTCGTATCCTCCTTTGGGAATCTCACCGGCTAGTCCACGCGGTTGGGACACGCGCCGTCGCAGAAGACCCGCCAGGCGCGGTCGATGTGCTTGATCATGTCGAAGCCGCCGTCGCTCATGTGCCAGAGCAGGGCGGCGGGCTGGAAGAGTCCGAAGAACACGGCCGCCAGCGTGTCGGCGGAAAGGTCGCTCCGGATGCTGCCGTCCTGCTGTCCGTCCCGGACGATCGCCGCCACGGCGTCCAGATAGCCGCGCAGGATGCCAAACATTTTCGCCTTGCGCACGGGGTTGCCGAAGTAGACCTGGTCCGAAAACAGGACGCGCGGAATCGCCTGGGTGTGCTGCGCGAGCATCACGTGCCGGCGCAAGAGGGATTTCAGCCGATCCAGCGGCAGCGTTTCGGCCGCGCGGGCCTCCGCCACAATGGCCTGCAGCCGTTCCTGAATCAGATCCAGAACCGCGTCCAGAACGGCGCCCTTTCCCTTGAAGTGCCGATAGATTGCCGAGGGCACCAGCCCCACCTGGCCGGCGATGTTCTCCATGTTGAAGCCTTTGAATCCCTGGGTCTGGATGACCTGCAGCGCGGCTTCGGCGATTTGGTCCCGGCGAATCTCCGTATCCAGCTTCCTGGCGGACATGATCGGCTCCTGTGTGAATCCTCATTCACATTATGATCGTGAAACACCCGGAAGTCAAGGGGAATTCCCCGGCAACTGCGGGGCAATATGTGAATCTACGTTCAACAGTTGCGGTGGAACGCCTCAGGCACGAGACCCGGGGCGCTCGGGCAGGGAAGGGACAAAACCAGAGAATAGAACGCGGATGACACGGATCGGGAGGATGCGCCCGGATAGGAGCGGGCGTTTCCTTGCGGCAGAAGCTGCCGTGTGCGCCTGTGGGTGAAATGGGTCGTATTCGAGTGTCCCACAGGACACGCTTGGCAGGTCCTATCGCGAGGAGCGGAGCAGCGCCTCAATCGCCTGCGGCAAGTCGGCGGCGGCGTGGACCCGCGCATCCGCGGCGCGGTGTTCTTCTGGAGCGCCGAAGCCGTAGGCGGCGGCGATGGCGAAGGCGCCATTTTCGTGGGCGGCTTCGATATCGTCGGCGCGGTCGCCGACCATGACGGCGGGCCGGACGGGGATGCAGCGGAGAATGTCGGCGAGCATGGCGGTCTTGCCGGGGTGGCGGGGGCCGCGGATGCGCACTTCGCGGAAGAAACTGCGCAGGCGGTGCACGTCGAGGAATTCGTTGACGTAGGGTTCCGGGCCGTTCGAGCACACGGCGAGCGCGTAGCCCTGCGCGGCGAGTTGCGTCAGGACGTCGCGCATGCCTGGGAAGAGTTCGCCGGCCTCGCCGATGAGCTCGAGTTCCCGGCGGTTGGTTTCGTCGACGATGCGGGCGGCCGTTTCCGGCGAACAACAGGAAGCGAGCCAGGCCTCGTAGTCTTCGACGGGTTTGCCGAAGAAGGAACAGATTGTCGCGGCGTCCGGGACGGGGAGCCCGTGCGCGGCGAAGGTTTGCTGCACCGCGGGGACGGTGACCCGGTCGGTTTGCAGCAGGGTGCCGTCAATGTCGAAGATGATGAGCGCCTGTTCTGCCATGCGCGGATTGTAGCAGGAGCAGGGCGTTCGCTTCCGCTTCCGCGCTTACTTGGCGGGCGGCGTGTAGCGGTCCCAGACTTCCGTGCGGCCCATCAGGGACACACCGATGAATCCGCGGACGTTGAGCTGCTTGCCGTCTTCGGACAGGCTCATCTTGCACTTGTACGTCTTGCCGTTCTTCGGGTCGTAGACAGTCCCACCGGTCCACGTGCCGTCGGAGGCTTTCGTGAATCCCTGGAGAATCTCGAGCCCGACGATGGGCGCCGCCTGCTTGGCGGCATCGGGATTGTGGCGATCGTGCTTGGGTTTCCCGGCCTCGGCATCGCCGGCCGGATAATTGACGTCGGCCAGCCAGACGATTTTACCGGTCAGTTTCCCGTCGGCGCCCTGCGTGATTTCGACGCGGCTTTCGCCGCCGGTGGTGAGCCAGAGGCCCAGGACGGGTTCGGTCTTCTCCGCGGCGGCGGCGCCCGCGAGGAGCACGGCCGCGGCCATCCATCCGTAACGCATGGTTTCAACCCTCCATTGTGTTGGCCTGAACACGCCCTCATGATATCCTATTCCGCGTGGAGCACGCGTCAGCGTCAACGGAAGGAGCACGAGGCCCGATGCAGGTGATTATTCGCGACAGCAAGGCGGCGGCGACGGAACTGGCGGCGGCGATCATTGCCCGGGAACTGCGGCGGCGCCCCAACCTCGTGCTGGGCCTGGCCACGGGCCGGACGATGGAGAGCCTCTATGCGCGGCTGGCCGATCTGCACCGGACGGACGGGCTCGATTTCTCGCTCGCGGTCACGTTCAACCTCGACGAGTACATCGGTCTGCCCCCCGAGCACCGGAACTCTTACCGCTACTACATGAATCAGCACCTGTTCCACAAAGTGAACATCGACATCCGGAACACGCATCTTCCGAACGGCATGGCGGAGGACATTGCCGGGGAATGCCGGCGCTACGAGGAAACGATACTCGATTTCGGCGGGATTGACCTGCAACTGTTGAGCGTCGGGGCCTCGGGACATATCGGTTTCAATGAGCCACTCTCGGCGATGCGCTCGCGCACGCGCGAGAAGGCGCTTACGCCGCAAACGCTCGCGCAGAACGGGCCGCTCTTCGATGATCCCAGCGAAATGCCCCGGCGCGCGATCACGATGGGCGTGGGCACGATTCTCGAAGCGGAACGCTGCCTCATGCTGGTGACCGGACGCTCGAAGGCCGGCGTGCTTGCCGAGGCGGTGGAAGGCCCGGTCACTTCGATGATCTCGGCGACCGCGCTGCAACTGCATGAACACTGCACGGTTATCGTGGACGAAGCGGCGGCGGCGCACCTTGAAAACAAAGATTACTACCGCTGGATCTTTGACAACGAGCCGGAATGGAAAGCCTTCCGGGAAATGGACATGTAATTTCTCTTCTCACTCCGGGCCGGCTTCCCGCAACAAGAGGCGAAGCCGGGGGTATTCGTCAATGAGGTGTTTCGGGATGGCGGGGAGCGGACGGCCGATGGCGGCCTGGATTTCGAGGGCGTTGACAACGGCCTGGCCACGATAGTGGTTGTTCGTGACGATGAAGAGTTCGTTCACCTGCTTCTTCATCCGCTTGATCTTGTCGATCCACGGCGCGAGTTCGTCCGGGCGGTAGAGGTAGTTGTAGCGGTCGTTGCGGTCCGCGTCTTCACGGAACCAATCGTCGTGGTTGCGGCCATGGAGCCGGATGTAGCCGACGGGCGCGGTGACCCTGGCGGTGGGCGCGAGCGAGTTGGAGAAGAGCGGCTGATCGATGTTGCAGAAGGCGGCGCGGCGTTCGGCGAGCCCCCGATAGACCTCGGGCCGGTCCCACGAGGCGTGGCGGATTTCGAGCGTCAGGGGGTAGGCGGAAAACGTGTCCAGGACGCGCGCGAGCCATTGCCGGTTTTCGGGGGTGCGCTTGAAGCTCCACGGGAACTGGATGAGGAGGGCGCCGAGCTTCCCGGCCTCGGCCAACGGGGTGATGCCGTCAAGGAACATGCGCAGCTCGCGATCCTCCGGCCAGGCGTCGCGCTGATGGGTGAAGCGCTCCCACAGTTTGACTGTGAACGAAAAGCGCGGATTGGCCTCAACCTTCTTGAGCCATGTGGCGCCGTGTTTGGGGTTCAGGGGCCGGTAGAAACTCGAGTTGATCTCGACGACGTCGAAGAACGGGCACAGGAACGCCAGGGGATGCAGCGTGCGCGGCATGCCGGGCGGATACACGATGCCGGCCCAGTCCTCGTAGGACCAGCCGGCGGGGCCGACGCGAATGACAGCCTCGGAATCCTCGTTCATGTTTCCATTATAGCGTCCGGGGCGCGGCGCTGGAACACGACGAAGCGGGCAAGTACAATGCAGGCGCGTTCGAAGGATGCTGATGTCTATGCAATCCGATCGTGATTCTGCCTGGCCGCTTCGGCCCGTGGCGCTCTGCCTCCTGATCGCGGTGCTCCTGGGCGCCGCGTTGCGCCTGTATCACCTGGCGGAGTGCAGCATCTGGTACGACGAGGGCGCCAGCCTCTATCTCCGCCACCTCGTCGACGCGCACGGCACGATTCTCGATCCGCATGAGAACAACGAGGCGCCGATGAACGCGGTGCTGACGCGCATCTGGTACGACGGGATCGTGCGGTCTCTGACGCATTACCCCGTGACATCGGCCCAGAACGATTTCCTGATCCGGCTGATGCCGTGCCTGCTGAGCATCTTCTCGATCCCGCTGGTTTTCGTGGTGGCGCGCCGTGTGCTGCAGGATCCCTGGGCGGGCGTGATCGCGGCGCTGCTTTTTGCCGTTTCGCCGTATCAGATCAAGTATGCGCAGGAACTGCGCATCTATGCCTTTTACACGTTCATTGGCCTGCTGGCCCTGTACTGCTTGCTCCGGGCGCTTGATGAGAACCGGACCTGGGCGTGGATCGGCCTGGTGGCCCTGTTGTCGCTCGCGGTCTACAGCCATTTCTTCGCCGTGTGGACGATCTTCTCGTTCAACGCCTACTACTTGTGCGTGATCTGGCCGTACCGGCGGCATTTCTGGCGCTGGGTGGCCGCCAACGTGGCGATTCTCGTCTTGATCGCGTATGCGCTGAAGCTTGCGTTCTTCATGAACGAGGTGGTGAAGTCGCTCGTCTACACGTGGTATCCGAACCCCACGTGGAAGAGCGTTTTCATTACGTTCAAGACGCTGATGGCGGGCTACGGGCCGTCCGTGTGGGCCTACTGGCCGCTCTTCCTCATCACGTTCGGGCTCTTCTTGCTGGGCGTTGCCGCGCAATACAAGCGCTGGACGGCGGGCGCGCTGCTGGCGCTGCTGACGTTTGTGCCGATCATCGCGAATGCCATCCTGTGGAGCCACCGGCATTTTTCGTTTTATGAGGACCGCCTCTTCATCTTCTCGGGGGCCGTCGGCGTGATGGGCGTTGCCGCGGGCCTGCGCGCCCTGAAGAAGCCCTGGCTCACGGGCCTCGGGCTTGCCGCCATCGCCGCGTTCACGATGCCCTGCCTGAACGACTACTACGCGCATCGCGTGCATCCGGTGCCCAGCCATAACATGGGGATTTGGGACAAGGTGGATTGCCGGGCCGCGGCGGCGTATCTTCAGTCGAACCTGAAGGAAGGCGACGTGGTGGGCCTGGCCAGCCACTTCACGATGTATCCGTTCAAGCATTATCTGGACTGGCCGAAGATCTGCCGGCTCGGCGATTCGCGCCATGACGAAACCGTGTTCATCAAGACGCAGGGCAACGCGCCGTTGCTGCGCAGCCATGGGCTGATGCCCGTGCCGAAGGAAGAGGCGACCCGGGACGCCCGGCGGGTGTGGTTTGTCGAAACCTTTGGGCGCACCTTCGACTGGCAACCGACTACGGACCTGATTCGGCACTGGCTGGACGAGCACTGGGCCGCGACAGAGCGTCACACGTTCCATGGACTGCATGTAACCCTGTACGAACGCAAGGCAACTCAACCCTCAACCTCCGGACCTCCATCATGAAACGACTGCTGTTGATCGGATGCCTTCTTGGCGGCTTCGCCCTGCTTGCCCTGGGGTACTGGCTCGGCAACGCGCCTGTCCCGCCGCGCCCGAACGTGGTCTTCCTCCTGCTGGACGCGTATCGCGGGGACCGGCTCGGCGCGGAGCGCAACGGCGTGCCTGTCGCGCCGTTTCTCTCGGGGCTGGCGAAGCAGTCCGTATACTGCCCGAATGCGGTCTCGCCCTGCAGTTGGACCCGGCCCGTGATGGCGTCGCTGTTCACGTCCTCGTACGTTGACACGCACCAGGTGTATTACAGCGAGGAGCGGGGGAACAATGCGAGCACGACGTCGAGCCGGCTCCCGGACGATTTCGAGACGATGGCCGAGTATCTGACGCGGCACGGCTATGAGGCGTGGGCTTTCCAGACCAACTCGAATCTGCATCCGGCGCTGGGTTTTGCGCAGGGTTATCGTCCCGATCATTATCTCTATGACAACAAGGCGAATGCGGAGCAGATTGTCACGAAATCTTTGGAGTCCGTGCAGAGCCTGCGTGAACCGTTCCTGCTGTACGCGCATTTTATGGAGCCGCACGCGCCGTACGTGGCGCCCGCGGCGTATCGCGATCGCCTCGGGCCCCGGCCCGCGCTGAGTGCGGAGGACCAATCCATTCTGCAGCCGGACAACCAGATTCCGTATCTGCTGGATGTCGACAATGTGTTGATGGGGGTTCCGCCCGTGCACGCGTTCCCGCCCCTGTCCGCGGCGGGTCAGGAGGAGATGAAGTGTCTTTATGATGCGGAATTGCTCTATCTCGATGCGCAACTGGACCGGCTGATCACCGCGATTCGCGCCGCGCATCCCAACACGTTGTTCGTGGTTCTCGCGGACCACGGCGAGGAATTCTGGGACCACGGCGGCATGGGCCACGGCACCACACTGTATCAGGAGCAGATCCATGTGCCGCTGATCCTGAGCAGCCCCCACCTCGCCGCGCGGGTGATCCAGGAGCCGGTCAACACGATCGACGTGCTGCCGGGCATCGCCGGCTTCCTGGGGCTTCCGCCCAATCCGGCGTGGCAGGGGAAGGACCTGCTCGGGTCGCCGAGCCAGCCGGCGTTTTCGAGGACCCTGGGCGACGTGGTTGACTGGCAGGTGGACCTCGAATCCGTCGTGAAAGGTTCGATGAAGCTGATCCGGGACAAGGCGCATCAGCGGGCGATGCTCTTCGACTTGAGTTCCGATTTCGCGGAGACGAAGAACTTGGCGGAGAGCCAGCCGGACGTCGTCCGCGGACTCGCTGCGCTGCTCGATGCGCACGGCGCCGACAACATCCGGCGCCGGGGCAGCATCAAGGCGCAGTCCGTCGTCCTGCCGCCGGAATTGATCGAGCAAATGAAGCGGGATGGGTACGGCAAGAAGGACCCGCCGGCGAAGTGACCTGTTATGCGCCGCGCGGGATGAGGTGCATGCGTTCGTGTGGCAGCGTCACGCCCACGGGATCGCCCGGCGCGCGCAGCCGGTCGTCGCATGCCCAGAGCGAAATCCCGCGTAATTCGATGTGCGTGAGCACGGCATGGCAGGTCCGCATGCTCTCCAACACGCGGCCGGGCAATCCCGTCTTGGAGAGCGCGGCGTATTCGGGGCGAAGCACCGCCCAGTAGCTTCCGTCTTCCCAATTCCCGCGGCCCAATGCGGTGTCCTGAATCCACAGTTCGCCCGCGCGCACCTCAGCGGCCCAGAGGTTTTTGCATTGGGTGAACTGCGCGACGAAGCGGCTGGCGGGCCGGTCGAGGATGTCCTGCGGCGACCCTTCCTGGACGATGCGTCCGGTGTCCATAACGACAAGATGGCTTCCGAGCGCGAGCGCTTCATCGAGGTTGTGGCAGACGTGCAGGGTGGTAACGCCCAGGCGCGTCTGCAGATCCTTCAGTTCGCGGCAGATGGGATCGCGGAGCGATTCCGGCAGGGCCGAGACCGGTTCGTCGAGCAGGAGGAGTTCGGGTTCGGTCATCAATGCGCGGGCCAGGGCCACCCGCTGCCGCTCGCCGCCAGAGAGCGTTTCAACGCGCTGCCGCAGGAACGGCACGAGATGGAGGGTTTCAACGATGCGCCGGAAGCGCGCCTCAATGGCCTCGCCGCGTGCGTTGCGCATGCTCGCGGAGAAGCGGATGTTCCATTCCGCGTTTCGGCCGGAGAACAAGTGGTACTCCTGCGGGACATAGCCGATGCGCCGCACAGCGGGGTCGGCCTGGGTGATTTCACGGCCGCCGAGTTCGACGCGCCCGCCCGCGGGCGGGCGCAGCCCGCAGAGCAACTCCAGCAACGTGGTCTTTCCGCTGCCCGAGGGTCCCAGGAGCACGGCATACGCGCCGGCCGGCACCTGCATCCGCACGGGCTCCAGGCGGAAACTGCCCCAGCGCCCCGTCAGTCCGTCGATATGCAGGCCGGGGTTCACCATATCGGCTTACCCGTGCGTCCGCGAACGAGAAGCAAGGCCACCGCGGCGATAGAACCCATCCACAGCGAGAGGATGAGGGCGTTGTCGAGGTTGCCGATGGAGAATTCGAGGAAGATCGAGGAACTGAGGATCTCCGTGCGCATCCGGGTGATGCCGCAGAAGAGCGCCACCGGCCCGAAAGAGCCGAAGGCCGTGGTCCACGCGAGCAGGAAGGCCTCGACAAGCCCGGAGCGGGATTCGGCCAGTTCGATGTGCCAGAAGGCTTGCCAGCGTGTCGCGCCGAGGGTCCGCGCGACGCCCGCGTGCTTCTGGGGCACGCCATCGAAGGCGAGTTTGCAGAGGCGCACCGCGTAGGCCGCGCTGACGAGTGTCTGGGCGAGGATGATGCCCGGCACGGCGAACGTGAAAGCCAGGAGGTGGTGCTCGATGAAGCGTCCCGGCGCGGTCTGGAAGAAGATGAGGAGGGCCACGCCGAGCACGAGCGGCGGCACGGCGATCGGCAGATAGAGCAAGATGTCGACAAGCCGCCAGCCGGGGATGCGGTAGCGGCTCAGGACATAACCCGAGGGAATGGCCAGGGCCAGGGACAGGAAGGCGGCGGCCAGCGAGGTCACGACGCTCAACAGGAAGGCGTGGCGTATGGCCGGTTCGCTCCAGGGGGCAAAGAAGGAGGCCTCGCGCGGATAGGCTGCAAGACACAACAACAACGCGGCCAGTGCCAGCGGATAGATTGCGGCCGACGCGCCGACCAGGGACAGAAAGGCACGCCCCCGCCATCCCCCCACGCGGTTTTCAGGGCCCATAGCCAAGGCGGCAATCCCTTCTACGGTTCAGGCGGTCCAGCTCTGCTCGATTTCTTCGAGCGTCTTGTTCTTCGTTTCGGGGACGAACACCGCCACAAACACCACCGCCACCACGCACATCACCCCGTACACGAAGAAGGCCCGGCCCTGGAGTTGTTCGAGCATGCGCGGGAAGAACTGTGTCACGAGATAGCACGATATCCACAGGGCAACCGTGGCGACGGACATGGCCGCGCCGCGCACATGCGTGGGAAAGATCTCCGCCAGGATCACCCAGACCACCGGGCCCATGGCCATGGCAAAAGAGGCCACGTAGGCCAGCACAAAGAAGAGCACCCAGGGCCCCTGAAACTTTTGCAGCAGGAATGCGCCGCCGAGCAGGAACAACGCGGCGCCCATCCCTGCCGAACCCGCAATGAGCAGCGGCTTTCTTCCGATGCGATCCACGACCAGGATGGCGATGACGGTGAAGGCGATGTTGACGAGGCCGACGATCACCGTCTGATCGATCGCAGCCGTCGCGCCGAGGCCGGCACTCTTGAAGATCTCCGGGGCGTAGTAGAGCACGGTGTTGATGCCGGTGATTTGCTGCAGAATGGCCAGCACGATCCCGATGAGCATCGCCCGCCGCAATCCCGGCCGGAGCAACTGGGTGAGCGAACGCTCCTCGCGGGCGATGGTTTCGGTGATCTCGCGCATGTCGGCGCGGGCCTGCACGTCTCCGTTCACGCGCGCGAGCACGTTGAACGCTTCGCTTTCGCGGCCGCGCTTCACGAGCCAGCGCGGGCTTTCCGGCACGCCGATGAGCAGCACGAGAAACACGAGGGCGGGCAGGGCTTCGGAGCCCATCATCCAGCGCCAGCCATACAGCACGTTCCAGGATTCCCCCCCGAGGCCTTCGCCCGTGCGCGCCACGAGGGCGTTCACGAAGTACACGACGAGGAAGCCCGTGACGATCGCGAACTGGTTGATCGAGACGAGCCGGCCGCGGATGCGCGCGGGCGCGATTTCCGCGATGTAGAGCGGGCAGAGCATCGAGGCGGCGCCGATGCCGAAGCCGCCGATGATGCGGGCGATGACAAATTCCGTCAGGTTGCGCGGAATCGCGGTGCCCACGCCGGAGATCGTGAACATGATCGCGGCCAGGATCAGCAGGCGTTTCCGGCCCAGCCAGTCGCTGAGCGCGCCCGAGAAGCCGGCGCCGATCATGCAGCCGACCAGCGCGCTCGCCGCCGCCCAGCCCTGCATGTCGGCGTCCAGCGCGAAACGCGTCCGCAGATAGCCGATGGCCCCCGAGATCACGCCGGTGTCGTAGCCGAACAGGAGCCCGCCGATGGCCGCGACGCCCGTCAGAACCATCACGTACGCCATGCTGCCGCTTCGACCCTGGTCTTCTGTGCCGTTCATGGGTTGTCCTCTTCCCTTAAGGCTGACGTTCTGCGCAGTATAAAGGGGGCTTTCGGGAGGAGCAAATGCGGCCGGCGCAGGCGGGGGCCGCTGCACGGAATGGGACGTCTGTCTCGGCCATGATCTTCGCGGCCATTCGCCCCAATTTTGGCGGGCAATCGATCTTGCCGCAGGCGTTCGCGTTCTGTGCCGGGGCATGGGCACAGCGGTTGCGAAAGCACGTTTCGTGCCGTATTTACAGGGGTGAAACGCAACTTTTCACTTGCGCGCCAGCGAGGTTCGTGGTAAGATTTTTTTGGGAGTTGAAGCGGCAACGAGGCCGGGCAGAGTCGGTTCAAGGAAACACGACCCGGTGGCCGGCTTGGAGCGCCGGCACGAGCGCGCCCGGGCATGCCGACTTCCTAACACTCCCTGCGAGACGGCGCGATGACGCCCGTCCGCGGATGGCGGAAGTTGATGCGGCGGTCCCGGAAGATGGGACGGCAGGGCCACGCGCAAGGCGCGGGCTGTTGGATCGCACATTTGGGTAAGAGCCACTTCCGCCGAGTCGATGGCGGAAGCCGCGTAGCGAGAGGTTTTGAAGCGGTCCCTTAGGGACAAAACGGGCCATGTGAAGCGCCCAGACCGAACCAGCGAAACCTTCCCGACGCAGCTTCCGCCCTTCTCTTTTCCGCGCGCCTTCCCGGCGTCCGGCCCGGGACGGGCGCAGTGCTTCCCCTGTGCGGCGTGGAAAATTGACAGTTCCGGCGGACATTTGTTAAGCTTGCCTTTCCATTACGAATTGAAACCCATGAATCCCAACCGTGCGGGCGTGTGCCGCACTGATTTCTGCGCGAGGGGAGGTTGAGTTTTTGTGACGAAGGTTCGCGTAAAGCCCGAGGAGCCCTTCGAGAAGGCCCTGAGGCGCTTCAAGAAGAAATGTAACAAGGAAGGGCTGATGCAGCGGCTGAAGGAGATCAAGCACTTCGAGAAGCCGTGTGAACGGCGCCGCCGCAAGCTGGCGAAGGCGATGTCGCGTTCCGTACAGGAACAGCAGCCTTAATCCACCCGCAATTCTGTAGTCTGCTTCGAACACGGGGCCGAATGAGCGTTCGGTCCCGTTTCTCTTTCCCGGCGACGGCAACGCGCAGGCAGCGTGAGGAGAGACAATCATGGACATTGTGTTGGGACTCGATGTCGGCACCAGCGGCACAAAAGCGATTGCCATGGACGCCAGCGGCAAACTGCTTGCTTCGGCGCTCGTGGAATACCCCCTTTACAGCCCGAAGCCGAACTGGGCGGAACAGGATCCGGCCGACTGGAAGCGCGCGGCTTTCGAGGCGCTCACGCAACTTGCCGCCAGGATTGACGCGGCCAACGTGAAGGCCCTCGGGCTCACCGGGCAGATGCACGGCTCGGTCTTTCTCGACAAAGACAACCAGGTGCTTCGCCGCGCATTACTCTGGTGCGATCAACGCACGGCGGAACAGTGTGCCCAGATCACCGGGAAAGTGGGCGAGGCCCGCTTGATTGAGATGGTTTCGAATCCCGCGCTCACGGGATTCACCGCCCCCAAGATTCTCTGGCTCCGCGAAAACGAGCCCGCCCTCTATGAGCGCGTCCGCAAAGTGCTTCTGCCCAAGGATTACATCCGTTTCGAACTCACCGGCGAATTCGCCACGGACGTGGCCGACGCGTCCGGCACGCTGCTCTTCGACGTCCAGCACCGCTGCTGGCACAAGGAGCTGATGTCCCTGCTCGGGATTGATCCGTCCTTCATGCCGGCGTCCTTCGAGGGACCCGAGATCACCGGCACGCTGTCCAAGGAGGCCGCCGCCAAGACGGGGTTGCCCGCAGGCATTCCTGTCGTGGCGGGCGGCGGCGATCAGGCGGCGGGCGGCGTGGGCTGCGGCATCGTGCGGGAAGGCGTGATTTCGTCTTCCCTCGGGACGAGCGGCGTGGTCTTTGCCTTTGCCGATGAGGTCAGCACGGACCCGCAGGGCCGTGTACACACGTTCTGCCATTCCGTGCCCGGCAAGTGGCATGTGATGGGCGTCATGCTGAGCGCGGGCGGCTCCCTGCAGTGGTTCCGCAACACGCTCTGTCCGGCCGAGCGCAGCGTGGGCGCGGAAACCGGCATGGACCCGTACGAATACATCACCGCGGCGGCCGCGCGGGTGCCCGTGGGCTGCGAGGGGCTGCTGTTCCTGCCCTATCTCACCGGCGAACGCACGCCGCACAAGGATCCGTATGCCAAAGGCGCGTTCATCGGCCTTTCCCTGCGCCACACGAAGGCGTACATGGCCCGCGCGGTGCTCGAGGGCGTGGCGTTCGGCATGCGCGACAGCCTCGAGATCATCCGCGGAATGGGCGTGAAAGTGTCGGAGATCCGTGCCTCGGGCGGCGGCGCGCGCAGCGCGGTATGGCGGCACATTCTGGCCGATATCGGGCGGGCGCCCATGGTAACGATCAACGTGGATGAAGGGCCGTCCTACGGCGCGGCCATTCTCGCGAGCGTGGCGGCGGGCATGTACGGGCGCGTGGAAGAGGCGTGCGATGCCATTATCCACGAGATTTCGCGGGTGGAACCCGATCCCAAGCACCTGGCGGCCTACGACGGCTGGTTCAAGGAGTATCAAGCGGCGTATCAGGCGCTCGCGCCGGCGTACAGGCGCATGGCGGGGATGCTGGGCTAGGGCACAGGCCGCGGTAAAGAACACAAGAACCGGGGAGGGCGGCATCGCGCCGGGCTCCCCGGTTTGCTCTCGAAAGGCGTGACTTGCTCGTGCCACAGCCCAATGTTGAACGAATCAACGGGTCAAGCGCCCGTTGTCCTTCCGCGGACACATCCCACGCGGCGCGAACACTGCTTTCTGGTTCCGTCCTGTGTGCAATGTTCCTCCGGAACCGCTAGGATGTGTCTGTTAGACGCTCTGTTTAAACTGTGCCTTCGATTTTGAAAACATGAAGCACGGAAAGGGTATTCCCCCGAGCATGAACGAAATCGTGGAGACAATCATCGGCGAAGAGCTTGCCGGGTTCCGGCTGGACGCCGCATTGGCGGAGGCGGTCGAGGATGCCTCCCGTTCTTTCATGAAACGGCTCATTAAAGAGGGGCGCGTTGCGATCAACGGGCAAACCTGTGTCAAACCGTCGCGGGTGGTGGCGGCCGAGGACCGGATCCGCGTGGAGATTCCCGAGCCGCCGCCCGCCTTGCCGGAACCCGAAGATCTTCCGATCAACATTCTTCACGAGGACGCGGAAATCGTGGTCGTCAACAAGGCCTCGGGCATGGTTGTGCATCCCGCGCCGGGGCATTACACCGGCACGCTCGTAAACGCGATTCTGCATCACTGTCCTGATTTCCAGCGGCCGGGCGTCGAACTGGCGCGTCCCGGCGTGGTGCACCGGCTCGACCGCGACACTTCGGGCGTCATGGTTGTGGCGAAGACGCAGCGCGCCTTCAACCATCTCGCGCGCCAGGCGGCGGAGCACACGTTTGACCGGCGCTATCTCGCGCTGGTGCGGGGCGAGTTCGGCGAGCAGCGGGGGCGCATCTGCGCGAGCATCGGCCGGAGCCTGGCGGATCCCAGCCGCATGGCCGTGACGGGGGTTGCCGCACGGGATGCCGTGACGAATTTCGAGGTGCTGGAACGCTTTGGGCCGGCGTCGCTTGTCGCGCTCCGGCTCGAGACCGGGCGCACCCATCAGATCCGCGTGCACATGCGCTTTGCGGGACGGCCCGTTCTGGGCGACCCGGTCTACGGCGTGACGGACTTCGACCATTGGCCGATTTCGCCGGAGACGCGGGCGATCCTCGAAGCGCTGCCAGGACAGGCGCTGCACGCGGAGTTGCTGGGCCTGACGCATCCCGCCAGCGGCGAACGCATCAGCTTCACCGCGCCGCCGCCCGCGGAGTTCATGCACGCGCTCGACGCCTTGCGCGCCCTGAAATGACTCGCATTTTTCGCCGGATTCCTTCATAATAGGAGTGCAGGTGTGGCGATGCGTGGGCAGCGCGTCGCCGAGGAGGCCGGGAGGACGCATGATGAGCACGCCCAAGATCCATCCATTTTTCGCCGGTGCAGCCGTCAGCCTTGTATTGCTGATGACCGCGGGGGCGCTTGCCGGATGCGGGAACACCGCGTCCATTGGCGGGCGGCGCCAAGGCATCATCACGATGGGTCCGCACATTACGGAAACCGTGTTTGCGCTGAAGCAGGGCAAACGCATCGCGGCCGTGGGCGCGCTCGACGATTATCCGCCCGAGGTGAAAGAGCTCCCGAACGTCGGCGGGTACATCGACCCGGACATCGAGAAGATCACGCTGCTGTCGCCGGAACTGATCATCATCGCCGGGCGCTATCCCAAAGTAAGCGCGTACGCCGAACTCAACAAGGTTTCCGTGCTCAGCGTGAGCATGGACAGCCTGGAAACGATTGATCAGGGCATCACGTTGATCGGGCACGCCCTGAAGTGTCCGCAGAAAGCCGACCGTTTGCGCGAACAGGTTACGGCCGAGATCCAGTCCGTGCGCGACGCCGTCAAGGATCGGCCCCGTGCCAAGGTGCTGATCATCACCGGCCGCCAGTCGCACGACCTGAACACGCTCAATACGGTGGGTGCGGCCTCGTTTCTGTCCGAACTGCTCGATGTGGCCGGCGGCGACAACGTATTTGCGGACGGCAAGGATGCCTACTTTGAAGCCTCGAAGGAGAGTGTCGTGCTGCGGGCGCCGGAGGTGATCCTCGAGTTTCACTGCGGCGAGGGACTCACGCAGAAGCAGCAGGACGCCTATTTCGGCGACTGGCGCGATTTGTCCGCGCTCCCCGCGGTTCAGAAGGGACGCATTTTCTTCATCACGGAGTCTTACGGCATGCGTCCCGGCCCACGCGTGGGCGAAGTGGCCAAGATTATTGCCCGCCAGATCCACGGCGAAATTGCCTTCGCCGGCGCGGCGCAATAGGACCTGAAAAAAACGGAAAAGCGCCCGCCCTCCGTGGCTGGCGCTTCTCCTTCACACAACGCGCCTGAGGCGCGCTGACGGCGAAATTACGCGGTTGCAGTTGCGGCGGTGCGACGCCGCGCCAACTCTGTCCGCATGGCCTGCAGACTCAACTCAAGACAGTGCGGGCAGTAGGAATGACTGATGGCGCCCGGCGTCTGCACGGCGCGGCGCACCCACTGATTGTCTTCCTTGACCTTCTTGCATACGCAACATTGAACTGTCATAGGCCGGACCTCCTTGTCCCTGAATGCTGTCCTCGGGTATTATCGGCAGCGGGAGTCAAAACTTTACAGGTTCCCGAAGAAATCGCCGCCACTTTCTCCGAAAATCAGGAAAACCCCCCATGGAATCGTATCCTCATCTCAGCAAAATCCCGAAAAACAAGGCGGAATGGCTCGATGCGCTGGCGGAACTGACGCGATACTTGCGATCGCCCGAGGGCTGCCCCTGGGATCGCGAGCGGACAGGTCGGGAGTTTTCCGTTTTTGTACGGGAAGAGGCGGTAGAATTGACGGAGGCCATCGACGGGGGGGATCAGGAGCATATCGAAGAGGAATTCGGCGACTGCCTCTTCACGCTGCTGGCGGCGGCGGCGGCGCTCGAAGACGAGGGCCGCTTCCGGTGGGAGGAGGCCCTGCGGAAAACCCACGAGAAGATGATTCGCCGCCACGGTCATGTGTTTGGCGAGGACCGCGCCCAGACCCCTGAAGCCGCCATGGACGCCTGGAACCGGGTCAAGAGCGAAGAGAAGAAGCGTCGGGAGAAGGGCGCCCGCTGAATGGGCGCGAGGGCCCCGGCGGCGGATGCCAGGGGTGAAACGGGGGTCTTGTCTCCTTGTTTCTCGGGGAAGGAGGGGGTACTATGAAGGAAGCGAGTACGATGTTCCCTTTTCCGGCAAGACTACGATGGAGAACAGCGATGAAGAGCCTTTGGGTGGTTTCATGCGCGGCCGCATTCGCGGCGGTGTGTGCCTGGGCCGGCGCCGAAGCCGTGACCGCGACGGTTACCGGGGTGCAGTCGGGCGATCTGATCACGATTCAGGAAGGGGGCGCTGCGAAGGTGGTGCGTTTGTACGGCGTGGCGTGTCCGGAAACGGGCCAGCCGTACGCGGACAAGGCCAAGCAATATGTGACGGAAAAGGTGCTGAACAAAGAAGTGTCGCTCGAGATCAAGGCGACCGACAGTGAAGGGCGGCCGGTGGCCATGGTTATCGGGCCGGATTACGTCAACCTGAATCAATCGCTTCTGGACGCGGGGCTGGCGTGGTGGGACAGCCAGAATGCCGCGAAGGATGCCGCGCTGAAGGGCTTGAATGCGAAGGCGCTTGCCGCAAAATCCGGCCTGTGGTCGGAGGCGGCGCCGCTGTCGCCGTGGGACTACCGGGCGGGCCACGCCATGAAGGAAGCCAGCTACAGCGTGGGGCCGAAGCCGGAAGCGGCGCCCGCGGCTGCCGCCGCGCCGAAGAAGGAAGAGCCGAAGGTGATCGCGGCGAAGGGGACGGAGGAGTACAAGGGCGGCGGGCGCATGGTCAATGTGAAGGACATCCAGTTCGACAAGAAGCTGACCGAGGCGGATGGCCTGGCGCTGCTGGCCCAGCACACGCCGACGGTGGCCAAGGATGCAAGCGGGAAACCGATTGGCCTCGCCGTTCCCGACATCAACAGCATTCCGTACGCGAACGCCCTGGGTTTTCAGGACGGAGATGTGATTTCAGGGGTGAACGGCGACGCGGTGACGGATTTCTCGCAGGTCATGCCGATGATCGAGAAGTACAAGAACGCCCAGCAGATCAACGTGCAGGTGGTTCGCGGGGGCCAGCCGACCACCGTCACGATCAACCTGCGCTAGCGCGGATCCGCCTTGGGCCGCCTCATCGGGGGCCTGCACGCGCCATCGAAATGCTATAATGGGGTCGATGGAGGTCCATGCCATGCGTACAAGCATCATCGCGATCGTGGCGCTGCTCCTGGCGGGGTGCGGCGCGGAAGTGCTGACGGCGACGGCGGTGCAGGGCGAATTGCAGGCCCAGCAGCTCTCGGCCATGAAACGGCAGATAGGCAATGCCGCCGGAACTTCGGGCCGCATCAATGTCGAGCGGGCCATCGCCACGTATCAGGCGGAGAAGGGGGTGTATCCCCCGTCGCTGGATGCGCTCGTGCCGAATTACCTGCCCTCGCTGCCCGCCAAAGCGGACGGGACGCCCTATGGCTACGATGCGACCACGGGGAAGCTGCTCGAGGCGCCCGTCGCGGCGACCCAGGCCGGCCCCACGGCGCAGGACCTGCAGCTTATCCAACAGATCCAGGCCGCGATCGGGAACTATGGCCAGACGACCGGTTTCTATCCTCCGACGCTGGATGATCTCTACCCGACGTACCTGAAGGTTGTGCCGCGCACGGCGTCGGGTGAGCAGTTCCTCTACAACAATCAGAATGGTTCCGTGACGCATCCGCGACAAGCCCAGAGCGCATCGTCCCCGGCAGCTCCGGCGCCGCAGGCAGCGCAAGGGAATGTGCCTATGGGCGGCGCGGGCCCCATGGGTGAGGTAATGACCGGGGTGGGGATGCAGCAGCAACTCAACAGCATGGGCCAGTCGGGTGCAAATGCGGCGGGCGGCTATGCGCGCGAGAAGCTGGGGGATGCGGGCGCAAACCGCAACGATCAGCAGAATCAGGCGATGGACAATCTGGGTCTTTGAGCGGCCAGGCCGCGTTCCGTTTCGGCGACATTGCCCGTGCGGAGTGGGCGTGATTCAGGGTCGATCGGCCTTCAATGCACCTTGGTCGTTTTGGGGATGAGCAGATAGACGTCCTCGAAGGTGGGGCCGAACATGCCGGTGTGGGGCTGACGCCGCGTGGTTACCACTGTGTAGCCGCGAACCGAGTGCAGCCACCATTTTCGAATGCGCGACGTGGTTGCCAGTGCCGGGTTTTCAGGAATGCCGTACGCGTTCATAGGCGCCTCCTCCTTGCTCAGTGGGAATACCCGGCCCTTCCCCAAGAAAGCACACGTCACTTGCGTCTTTTACTGGGGCAGCCCTTCCCACAGTCGCTTCTATTATACCACGTAAATGCGATTTGTCCACCAGAGCGCATGGGAAACACGGCGGCGCGCACGATCATTCCCCGCGTTGCGCGCGGGCCAGACTATAGTGAAGGGCGGGGCCGGCGCCCGCTCAAAACCGATTCATGCCGCGCGAAACCCGCGCTCCGCCGCGGAGCCGCATTGTGAGGTCCGCCTATTGCCCGGTCCAGACACTCCGGAAGTGGTAGGTGCCCGAACCGGCATTGAGACGGAGATGCCCCTCGCCCTTCTCCAGCGCGGAGATGCCCGGCGCGTCAGCGATGGGGGTGTCGCCTTCGCTGAAGGGCTCGGATCCGGGCACGCAGACCTCCGCGGTCGTGTTCGGGGGCAGGGTGAGTTCGAAGTGAAGCGTCCCGTTCTCGATGCGCCACGCGGACAGGATACGTCCGCGCATCGTGTCGAGATGTGCCTTTACCCAGGAGAGGCCCTTGGGCACCCGGGGCTGAATCACAATCTGGCCGAATCCAGCGGCCTCCGGCCCGGGCTGAATGCCGGCGAGGTCCGCATAGAACCACTCGCTGACGGACCCGAACATCGGGTGATTGTGGGAGAAGGTGTTGTCGCTGAATTCCCAGTGTTCCCAAAGGGTGGTCGCGCCGTTCTTCAGCATATGCCCCCAGCCGGGGAAGTCTTCCGTGTTCACGATGCCGCAGGCGGTGTCGATCCGGCCGGCGGCCGAGAGGGCGCGCAACATGTACTTTGTGCCGAAAATGCCGGTGCTCAGGTGGCCCTGATGCGTTTCCACAATGTCCTTCAGCAGGACCGCCAACACGTTCGCCCTGGCCTCGGCGGGCACCAGTCCGAAATACAGCGCGCAGGCCTGGTTGGCCTGGGTGCCCAGCCCATAGCGGCCGGTGGCGGGATCGAGGAAGTGGCGGTTGAACGAGGCGGCGATGCGCGCGGCGCTTTCCTTGAAACGGCGGGCGTCATCCGGGCGCTTCAGCACCTGCGCGATATTCGACAGGAGATGGGCATTGAGCCAATAGAAGGCCGTGCTGGTCAGTTCGGGCTGTTTCTCCGCGAGGCTTTCGTGATCGCCGATGCACTTCGTGATCACGTCGTCTTTGGCCGAGGCTTCGAGCAGCGCCAGATAGCGTTTGGCGGCCTCGTATTGCTCTTCGAGCAGGCGCGTGTCGCCGTAGTGCTGATAGAGCTGCCAGAGCATGAGCGGATGCACGGTCCCCCAGCCGATCGGGCCGCTGCCCTCGCCCAGGCCGCAATCGGCGATACCGACGTAGGGCGCGGTCTCCGTGAATCCGCCGTTCGGCCGGACGGCATCGGCAAAATCGCGGACAACCTTGGCATAGAACGCGGCCATTTGGAAGTTGTAAAGGCCGAGTTCGCTGTCCGCCACGAGGTCGCCGCCGTAGCCGAAGCGCTCGCGGTGCGGGCAATCCGATTGCACACTGTGCAGGTTGCCTCGGAGCGTGCGCACGCACACGGCCTGAATCTGGTTGAACAGGTCGTTGGAGCAGGCAAACTCGCCGGCCGGCGCGACGTCACTGTGCATCCGTTCCCCCGTGAAATTGTCCACGGCCGGCACGCCGGGGAATCCCGTGACTTCGACATAGCGGAAGCCATGCCAGGTGAATCGCGGCGCATACTCCTCCGCTTCGGCGCCTTTCAGCACATACGTGTCATTCTGCCAGGCGGTGAAGGGAGCCGTTGATCCGTCGGGGGCCTTGACGTTCTTGAGTTGGCCGCACACGGAGGTCATCGGATTCAGTGCGCCGTCGGGATAGAGCAGTTCGCCGTAGCGGAGATGGATTTCCGTTCCCGCCGGCCCTTGGCAGCGCAGGCGGACCCGGCCCGCGATGTTCTCGCCCAGGTCTACGATGAACACGCCCGGCGACTGTTCGCGCACCGAACGGGGACGAATGCGGTCCGTGACGCGGATCGGGGGCATGGGTTGCGCCTGGAGCGCGCCCGCGGGGACGGGTGCGGCCGCCGCCTGCTCCCAGCCGGCCTCGGAGAAGCCGGGCTGATCCCATCCCGGCTGCTCTTGCCGGGCATCATAGACTTCGCCGAGATATAGGCTGTTCCTGCGAATGGGCGAGGCGGCACATTTCCAGGAGGGGTCCGTGGCGACCTGATCCACGGAGCCATCGGCATACTCGATGTCGACCTGCAGCAGGAGCGATGGCGGCCCGACATAGAGGGCGTCGCGCGGGTTGTACTTGTTCCACATGCGGAGGGGCAGGGGGTTGTACCACCCGTTGCCGACGAGGCACCCGAGGGTGTTCGAGCCCGGCTGCAGCAGCGCGGTGACATCGTGGACCACGTAGAATACGCGCTTGCCGTAGCTGGTCAATCCAGGATCGAGTTCGTGGTTACCGGCCTTGCGGCCGTTGAGATGGAGTTCGTAGTAGCCGAGGCCGCACACATAGGCGCGCGCCCGTTTCACGGGCTTGGCAACGGCGAAGTCCTTGCGGAACATGGGCGCGGGATGATCGTTGAAGTAGTCCTTCTCGCTGGCCGGGGGCGCTTCGTTCCGCAGGATCCATTGGGCTTTCCAGTCTTCGGCGCGCAGCAGGGCCATTTCCCAGGATGCCGGCGGGGAGTACGCGGAGACCCGATCGGCTTCATCCCATACCCGCACCTGCCACCAGACTTGCTGGCCGGAGCGAAGGGGCTTGCCGGCATAGGCGATGCCGAACTG
>CAILVY010000274.1 GCA_903837785.1 Candidatus Hydrogenedentota bacterium | reverse complement strand
CGTTCGAGGCGACGCGGGCGCTGTCCCACAAGTCGGCCTCGCCACGTTCGAGCGCTTCGCGCGTGCTCGCGGCACGCACCTGATATGCGAGCTGCCGGAGGCCGCGCGCGTTTCCGGCGGATTCCAGGGCCCAACTCACGCGCGGCGCCGCGCTGTCGATGCCCAGCGGTTCCGTGAGATATTCGCAGCGAAGGTTCACGGGCGCGATCGCGGCGTTCCCGGGCTCCGCGGCAGCGGTCGAAAAACAAAACATGGCGAAAAGCATCATCGTCACGGGTGCCTCCTTCAAGCGTCAGGATGCGGCCTGGCCCCCGGGCGTGCCTGCGCCGGGGCGTATAATAGGGCGAAGGATAACAGAGGAGGCCGGAGGATGCGAAACGAAGTCAGCTTTCACCGCGGCGCGTCGGCCGGCGCGATCGCGCTGCTCCTGGCGAACTGCTTCGCCCCGGGCGGAGCCGTGTCCGCCGCCAACGAAGGAGGCCAGGCCATGACCCTTCAACTTTCCAGCACGGCATTCCGGCAGGGCGAATACATCCCGAAGAAGTACACGGGCGAGGGCGCCGACGTCTCTCCCCCGCTCCGCTGGGCGAATGTGCCGGAGGGCGTGAAGAGTTTCGCGCTCATTTGCGACGACCCGGATGCGCCCGTCGGCACGTGGGTGCACTGGGTGCTGTTCAATGTTTCGCCGTCGCTCACGGAGTTGCCGGAAGCCCTTTCGAAGGAACGTGAACTCCCGAATGGCGCGCGGCAGGGCGTCAACGATTTCAAGAAGATTGGATATGGCGGGCCGATGCCGCCGCGAGGCAGCGATCACCGGTATTTCTTCAAGCTGTATGCGCTCGACGCCATGCTCTCGCTCACGGCGGGCGCCTCGAAGGCGGAACTGCTGCGCGCGATGGAGAAACACGTTCTTGGGCAGGCCGAGCTGATGGGCCGGTACCGGCGCTGAGGGAAGAACGCGGTGAAGTCGTGTTAACGAACGGAGGTTCGCCCCCTGCCCGGGAGTACGGGGACGTGGCGAGGACGCCGCGTCTTCTCACGTTGATTGCCGGGTTCACCTGGGGCATGATGGGGCGCACGCAGTATGAGGGCCTCTTTCTACAGGGCGGGAGTCGGCATGATCATTGACGCAAGCTGGTTTGTTCGCCCGAGGGCGATGACCCGGGAGCGGGTGTCGTCCGGCGGGGTGGTGGTGCGGGTGGCGCCGGGCGGGGTGGAAGTGGCGCTAGTGCGCGAGATCGATTCTTACGGCCATGTGTTTGAGGGATACGTGCTGCCCAAGGGCGGGCTGGAACCCGGGGAAGGGGTGGAGGCCGGAGCGCGCCGGGAGATCGCCGAGGAGATCGGAGTGACGGCGCTCACGTGGCTGGCGGACCTGGCGGTGCTGGAACGGCAGGACGCGAACAAAGAGTGGTGGTCCATCAATCACTACGGCTTGTTTCTGACGACTCAGCCCCATTTCGCGATCACGGATGTCGCGCATCACTTTGATCCGGGGTGGTTTCCGCTCGATGCGATTCCCCCGATGTTCTGGCCGGACGAGCGCACGCTGCTCGAGGCCTCTGCTTCGCGGATTCGCGCATTGGCCCTGGCCGCTGCCGGGTGACGTCGCGGCTCAGGGCGCGGCCGGAGTGCCCAGAGCGTATTCGCGGGCATGCACGAGCCGGGTGAGCATCGTGTTGACCGGACAGGGGATGTCCAACTCCGCGCCATAGCGCGCAATTGCGCCGTTGAGTGCGTCGATCTCCGTGCGTCGCCGGTGCGCGAAGTCCTGATGCATGCTGGCAAAATGGGCGGCGGTCGGCGGCACGAGCTTCGTGTAGAAGAGTTCGAGGTAGGCCTCGGGCGATTCGGGGGCCAGCGTCACACCCCTGGCGCACCCCACCGCGTAAAGTTCCTGGATGATACCCGCCATGATCGCCCGGGTGTGTTCCGTTTCCGCGAGCGCGCCATAGCGCATGTCGAGCAGGGCCGAGAGGGGATTCAAGGCGGAGTTGTATGCAACCTTCGCCCACAGCACTGTGGCCATCCGATCCGAGTGGATCGTGGGAAGTCCCGCGGCATCCATGGCTTCGGCGATCTCGCGCACGCGGTCCGCGGGTGCGGCGGGGTGATAGACGCCCAACGTAGTCGGATGGGCAATCACAGTGACCTCGGCGCAACCGGGCGCGTTGAGGCGGGTGCCAAAGATGGCGCTGACGCCCACAGTCCGTTCCCAACCGACGGTCTCGGCGATGATCTCGGCATTGCCCAAGCCATTCTGATACGCGCATACGAGGGTCGTTGCGCCGGCGAGGGGCAGCACCGCCTCCACGGCGGGACGGGTGTCGTAGGACTTCACGCAGATGAGGATGAGATCGAAGCCGGACGCGGCGACCGCGGCCACTTCCGAGCACACGTGCAGCGTGGCGACGTGGTGCTCCCCCCAGATGCCGGTGATGCGCAGGCCGTTTTGGGCGATGGCGTCCATGTGTTTCGCCCGGCCCACGAGCGTGACATCGTGCCCCGCCTTCGCCAGGAATCCCCCGACCACGGTTCCCATGGCGCCCGCACCCATCACCAGAACTCGCATGCTTCGCCTCCGTATGGTTTCCCGGGGCATCATACCCTGCCTGAGGCGGCCTTGGCTATTCGAGCGGCGGGACGTTCACGGCTGTGTTCTTGACGAGGTGTTTTCGCAGGGCAGAAAGACCGTGAACACGGAGCCGGCGCCCGGGTGGCTCTGGACTCGGATGGCGCCGTTGTGGCCGTGGACAATGCCCAGCACGGCCGCAAGCCCGAGGCCGCGTCCCATGAACTTCGTGGTGAAGAAGGGGTCGAAAATGTGGTCCAACGTCTCGGCATCCATGCCGCAGCCGCTGTCCTCAATCTCGAGAACGACATAAGGCCCTTCGGAAAGCTCCTGCCCCAGGATCGCGGTATCGAGTTCGTCCCGCGTGCAGTGGTGCGCATCCAGCCGCACACGAATACGGCCGGGTTGTTCGCCGATGGCCTCGATCGCGTTCGAAAGCAGACTGCGGATGACCTGGCGAAACTGTTCGCCGTCCGCGCCCGCGGGCGACGGCGTTCCGGGATCGCATTCCAGGGTGATGTTTCGGGGCAGCGAGGCCGTCACGCGCTCGCACGTTTCCCGGACAATGCCGCTGAGGTCGAGCCGCCGGATTGCCAGCCGTCCCTTGCCGGAATAGGCGAGCATCTGCTGGCACAGCTCCGCAGCCCGCTTTGAGGCCCGGGCTATCTCTTCGAGATTGGACTGGGCCTGCGCTTCGGGATCCAGGCTTCCCGAGGCCAATTCCGCATGGCCCAGAATGCACATGAGCAGGTTGTTGAAATCATGGGCAATGCCGCCGGCGAGCGCGCCGAGGCTCTCCAGTTTCTCCGCCTGTTGCAGCCGCGCCTCCAGCTCTTTTCGATGCTCCTCGGCGCGGATGCGTGCGGTGATGTCGCGCGCCTGCGAGAGATACATGCGGCGGGCGCCGGATTCAAATTCGCTCACGCGCACCTCGACTGGGAAGACACTCCCGTCCTTGCGCCGCTGCGCCCCCTGCAACAGGACGGGTTTGCCCGACTCGGCTTCCGCCCAGTGCTGCCGGAGTTCGGGCAGTCCCAGGCGCGTTTCAACGGCCGCGAACGGCAGGTCGAGCAACTCCTCGCGCGCGTAGCCCAGCGACTCGCAGGCCTGTTGGTTCACATCCAGGATGACGCCGTCATGATTGTGAAGGAAGAGGGCATCGCTCGCATGCTCGACCAGCAGCCGGAAGCGCTCTTCGCTGGCGCGCAGCGTTTCTTCCAGTTGTTTGCGTGCGGTGATGTCGCGGAGGACGCCGTCGTAGGCGATGAGGCGGCCATCGGCGGCGTGATGCGCCACCGACGTATTCATCACCCAGCGGATCGCCCCATCCTTGCGCACGATTCGATGCTCGAACGGCGGAGCGTCTTCCCCGGCCAGGATCGCCTCGGCCTGCCGCCGGACGATGTCATGGTCTTCGTGAGGCACCATCCGGATCCACAGGTACGGGTCCGACTCGAATTCCTTCGGGGTGTATCCGGTGACATTGAAGCACATGGGCCCGTGGACCGTGCCGGCCGGTCGGCCGTTCTCGATGCGCACGGTAAACACATAGTCCGAAATGGCTTCGGTGATGTCGCGGTAGCGTTTCTCGCTTTCGAGCAGCCGAGCTCTCGCCTCGCCGTACTCGGCCAGGCTGCGGGCGCGCACCCACACCTCGCCCTCACGCGCTGCCGGGCGGCTGCGGCGGCACGCGTCCACCAGGAGCCATGACACTTCGCCGCCGGCCGGCTGCAGGGTAAACTCCGCCGCCCGAACCGTGCCGTGGCGTTCGACTTCTCCCCACAAGGCCTGGAAAGGGTCGGGCACCCCCAGGAGACGGGCCAGCGGCTGGCCCACCGCCTGTTCGGGGGGATGAAGCAGCGGGTCGAGCCCGAGCAGCTTCGACATGGCCGCATCGAGATACAACACCACGCCCCCGGGGGAGAAACGCGCAACCCCCTCTCCGGCGCACGCCGCCATGGCCTCCCGCAGTTCGGCCAGACTGGTTCCGGAAGACTTGCGTTCCTTCGCCATCCTTCTTCTCTCCGAGGCTTCTCTCTGGGCTGTCGCACCGACGCACGGCTTTCGTGGCGCCGGAGGAAGCGCCTCACGGCGAACTCAGCGCTTTCCGAAGCGCGCGCAGCACGTCACTCGGCCCAAAGGGCTTCTGAATGAATCCTGTCGGATTAGCCCCGCCGAAGCGGGAGGACGCATCTTGTTCCGTGTAGCCGCTGGACAGGATCACCGGAACATCCGGCCGGATTTGACGAATGCGCTGGAAGGCCTCGCGCCCCCCCATCACCGGCATAGTCAGGTCCAGCACGACCGCAGCAATGTTGCCGGCGTGGGCATGGAACAGGCTTACGGCCTCCTGGCCGTTCGCCGCGCTCAGAACCGTGAAGCCGCACTCCTCGAGAATCTCTGCCGCAACGATGCGCACGCCTTCTTCGTCGTCGGCGAGCAGGACGGTTCCGTGACCGCGCCATCCATCGAGCGGCGCTTCGTCATCAGCCACCGGCGTGTCCGGGGATCCGGCAGCGATCGGGGTGCGAACAGGGAACAGTACCTTGAACGTGGTTCCGTGGCCGAGTTCGCTGTACACGTTGATGGCGCCGCGATGCATCCGGACAATGCCGAGCACGGCGGCCAAACCGAGGCCCCTGCCCGTGAATTTGGTGCTGAAGAACGGATCAAAGATGCGCGCGACGGTTTCCCGGTCCATGCCGCAGCCCGTGTCGGCGACCTCGAGGACCACGTAAGGCCCTTCCGGAAGGTCGTCGGCGAGGTAGGTCTTGGACCAGTACGCGCGGGTGGCCCGGAGCGTCCCGGTCCGCACCGTGATTACGCCGGGCTCGTCGCCGATCGCATCGGAAGCGTTCACGATGAGATTCATCAGAATCTGATGCAGTTGGGCCGTGTCCCCTTCGATCGTGGGCAGTTCGGAAGGGCATTCGTATTTCAACAGCACCTTCTTCGAAATCGAGGCGGTCAGCAGGTGGCCCATGTCTTTGGCCATCATCGAGAGGTTGATGGGCCGCACCACGAAGGGCCCGCGCCCGGTGTAGGCGAGCATCTGGTTCGTGAGTTCGGCCGCCCGTTGGGCCGTAGATTCGATCCGTTTGACATACTCGCGCTCGGCCGAGCCCTCGTGCAGGCGCGTGAGCGCGAGGCCGGCATTGCCCAGAATGCCCACGAGCAGATTGTTGAAATCATGGGCGATGCCCCCCGCGAGAACGCCCAGGCTTTCGAGTTTCTGCGAGTGGCGAATCTGGGCTTCGAGCCGTTCGCGTTCCAGCTCGGCCTGCCGGCGTTCCGTGATATCGCGCGCGATCCCCTGGATGCCCACGGGCTGGCCGTCCTTCAGGATGAGGCGCGTGTTGACCTCGACGGGAATGGCATGGCCGTCCTTGGCCCGGATGGACAGTTCGTAGCGCGACGTGTCATCGCCGCCCAGTTTCCGGACGATCATCTCCTGTGCCTGGGCGCGGCTTTCCGGCCCGAGCACGTCGGCCACGGACAAGGCCATCGCCTCGTCCCGGCTGTAGCCCGTGATTCGTTCGCCGGCCTTGTTAAGCGACGTGAAGCACCCCTCAAGATCGTGTGTGTAGATGATGTCGTTGGCGTTCTCAAACAGCTCGCGATAGCGCTCTTCCGCCTCCCGCAGGGCGCGCTCCGCCTCAAGCCGCACCGAGACGTCCCGGGCAATCCCCCGGAATCCCACGACCTGGCCGTTCGCGTCGCGAATCAGCGAGATTGAGACGCCCAACGTCGCCTGCGACCCGTCGTTGCGCACGATGGGCCAGTCCTGAATCTGGACTTCGACGCCGGTTTCGTATACGTTCCGGTAGACCTCTTCGGCTTTCCGGACCATTTCCTGATTCGCGTAATAGCGCCTGTAATTCATGCCTTGGATTTCCGCCTCCGGATAGCCCAAGACCCGGCTCAGGGCCGAATTGAAGAAGGTGAAATTGCCGGAGAGATCCACCTCGTAATACCCCTCCTGGATGTTCTCCAGGATGGCCCGGTACTTGGCCTCGCTTTCCTGCAGCGCCAATTGCGCGCGCTTGTGACCGCTGATGTCGCGGATCACCGTCAGCACGCGCGCGATGCGGCCCTTCTCGAGGACGGGTATCTTGCGGGTTTCCGTGTAGAACTGCTCGCCGTGAAGCGAATTGACCTCCTCCGTGGCGAGCGTCTCGCCGGACGCGAACACCTGCCGGTACTCCTGACGCACCCGCTCGTCGAGAAAGGGATACACGTTGAAGAGCGGCTCGCCCACGATTTCCGTGCGGAGTCCGAGGGAGCGGTTCCATTCCACGAGCCGGCTGTTGCACAAGAGGACGTGCAGGTTCTCGTCCACAAGATGCACGGCCTCCGTGAGATTGTCGAGCGTGGTGCGGTAGAGCGAGCTGCTTTGCCGCAAGGCATCTTCGGCCTCCGTGCGGCTCGTGATATCCTGCCCAATACAGGTCAGGCCGGTGAATCGGCCATCCTGATCGCGGAGCAGGGTGTTGCTCCACAAGATATTCCGTGCCTCTCCGGTCCGCGTGCATATCGGATATTCATAATGCCGCGGAATGGATTCCGGATTGTTCTCGCGGCCGAGGACGGCGTCTTGCAGCCGGTTCCTCCACTCCGCCGGGATGAACGTCTCAATCCAGGGCTTGTTCAGGACTTCGCCCCGCTCCCATCCCGAGAGCAGCAGCAGATAGTCGTTGCAGAAACGGATTGCGCCGGCGCTGTCGAGCTGGACCGCAATGAGATCCATGTTCTCGAGGGTTTCCCGGAATCGCCGTTCGCTGGCCAGCAGCGCCTCCTCCGTGCGCTTGCGTTCGGTGATGTCCCGGACGATCACCTGGATCGATTCATCGCCCGTGCCTTCCTCCTGCACGAGATACGCGTCTTCCATCACCCACTTGTCATTGCCCTTGAGGGTGCGGAATGCCCAGTCCCGCCGGAGGATGCGCCCTTGGCTGCGGAGTTCCTCCCGCATCGTGCCTTTCGGGCCCTTGTAGACTACGAGGTCCGCGATGTTTTTTCCGCGGATTCCCGCCGCATCCGGAAACCAGTCCTCAAGCTCGAAGATGCGCAACGCCATGTCGTCCGCGAAAAGAATCGTGCCGTCGAACGCGAAGCGATAGAGGCCCATGCCGGCAAACGCCATCGCCTGTTCACGAATGCCGTGGAGAAGCATACTCTTCTGGGGCGTCTCGCTCTTCATGCTTATCGAGAGTTCCTTCCCTGGTCTCCCGGACTGCGCCAGCACGCACTAGCCGCGGATAGTATACCCGAGACGGGTTCCGTCTCAAAGGCATTTCTGGACATCGCTCAAGCTTTTGATGAATGCCCCCGGCGGCGCGCCGGACCGCCAATTTGAACAGGGCCGTGAAGCGGCGTAGGCTTTCCATCGAGAGAGATTCCGAGAGAGGAGGCTACGTCATGCTGGATATCCTTATTCAGAACGGGACGATTGTCGATGGAAGCGGGAAGCCGGGTTTCACGGCGGACCTGGGCATCGAGTCGGGAAAGATCGCATTTGTCGGCAAGGATCACGGCGCGCCCGCCGCGAAGACCCTCGATGCCACAGGGAAGATTGTCTGTCCGGGCATCGTGGACCCGCACTCCCATGCCGACCTTACTATCTTCCGAGAGGACCACCCCGCCCGGCTCGAACCGCTGGTCCGGCAGGGCATCACGACTTTCGTGGGCGGCAACTGCGGCCTGAGCATGGCGCCCCTCGGCACCAAGCACCGGCCGGACATCCGCCAGTACATCGAGGTGTTCACGAATCTCGACACGGAAAAGGAATGCCCCTGGGAGAGCATGGGCGGCTTCCTCGACAGCATCCAATCGCGCGGCGCGCTGCTCAACACGGCGGTGCTTGCCCCGCACGGACTCCTTCGCATCAATCAGCTCGGCTCGGAGAAGCGGCCGGCGGCCAGCGAAGAGATCGACGCCATGGCGGACGAACTCGACCGGGCGCTCGAGGAAGGCGCCATCGGCCTCTCCACCGGCCTGCAGTATTTCCCCGGCAACCAGAGCGACACGCCGGAACTCGTGCGCCTCGGAGAAGTGTTGAAGAAGCATGACGCGATTTTCACGTGCCATCTGCGCAGCTACTCGAACACGTTGGGCAAGGCGCTCGACGAAGTGATCGAGGTGACACGGAAGAACGGCATTCGCGGACAGGTTTCGCACCTCTTCTGGCTGCCGGATTATGGCGTCTTCGGACCGGCCATTCGCATGATGCTTCACGGACTCATCCGCCTTTCAAAACACTGGACTGCCCCGGTGCCGCTGGCGTTCCCGCTGGCGCAACGCGTGGAGCAGGTCTTGCGCGCCCGTGAACAAAACGCCAATGTCGGCATGGACGTCATGCCCACGACGACGGCGTTCACCCATCTGCTGGCCTATTTCCCGCCGTGGGCGCTGGACGGCGGCCGCGAGGGCGTCCTCGCGCGCCTGAGCGATCCCGGCGCGCGCGTGCAGATGCGGCGCGCCATCGAACACGGGAAAGCGCGCTGGCCCCACATCGAGGGGGACTCGTGGTCCATGAACCTCCTGCAACTGATGGGCTACGAATGCGCGCGGATCATGGCCGTGGTCTCGGAAAAGAACAAGCCGCTCGAGGGAAGGCGCCTCGTCGATATCGCCCGGGAGCGCGGCCAGCACCCCTTCGACACCGCCTGCGACCTGCTGCTCGAGGAGCATGGGCACGTGCTCGTCTTTGCCTCGATGGGCGAACCCGAGGACACGTTCACCGAGCGCTCCACTTTTGCGCCGCTGGCCCATCCCGAAGTGGCCATCTCGACCGACACGATCCTGATGGGCTTCGGACGGCCTTCTCCCCTGTTCTACGGATGTTATCCGAAGTTCATTCGCCGTTACGTGCGTGAACTGAAGCTGCTGCCGCTCGAAACCGCGATTCGCAAGATCACGGGCCTCCCCGCCGAACACTTCCGGCTCGAAGGCCGGGGCCGGCTCGAAGCGGGCGCGCACGCCGACGTGCTGATCTTCGATTTCGATCGACTCGCCAACCACGCCACGTTCGATCAACCGGATCGCTTTCCAGCCGGCATTGAACACGTCTTCATCAATGGCGCGCACGTCGTCGAAGGCGATGTCTTCCGCCCCGAAACCAGGCCCGGACAAGTCATCCGCGGCCGATGATCCGCAGCACGGGGGCGGAGCGTGCATGGTTGAAGCGGAACCCTCGCTTGTCTCGCGTGTCAAGCCCTGCTATCGTAGCCGAGGTGCTGAATGCAGCGTGGAGGAGCGAAGTAATGACGTTATGCATGCGATGGGCGTGCGGGCTGCTGATACTGGCTTCGGGCGCGATTTTTGAGGGCTGCGCCAGCGTACCCGAAGCGCCCGTCACCGCCCAGCCGGGCGATCCGACACCACGCCTCGTGAAGAAGGCGGTTCAGCGCGGCAAGACGACGCCTGCGGAGCTTCAGCAGGCCTTCGGAGCGCCCACGATCATCATTACGGATCAGCAGGGGCGTGAAGTGTGGACGTATGACTTTGTGCACGCGCGGCCGTCCGTGCCGGAAGGCTCGAAGGCCGGCGACAAAACACAGGCCCCCTTCTCGCTCATGGTTTTCTTCGGGCCGGGCCAGGTGGTGGAAGAGTACCGGATTCAGATGCTGAACGAGACCCGCTGAACGGCGAGGAAGGATGGAACGTGAAAAACCCGTCTTCTGCCTTGAGACGGCCAGTGCAGATGGCTTTGCTGGCGTTGTCCGGAGTGCTGTGCGCATGGACGGCTGGCGCCGTGCCCGCGGAATCCAAGCCGGACACGAAGTGGGGTGGGCAGTTTGGCCAGTTCGACGCCCAGGACAAGGCGTCCCCTCCGGCGAAGGGCGGGCTATTGTTTGTGGGCAGTTCGACCATCCGCTTGTGGGATCTGAAGAAGAGTTTTCCAGCGCTTCCCGCGCTGAACCGCGGCTTCGGCGGTTCGACCCTGGCCGAGCTGAACCAGCATCGCGAACGGCTGGTGCTGGCGTATGCGCCCAAGACGATTGTCCTGTACTCGGGCGACAACGACGTTGCCCACGGCGCCTCCGCGGAGGAGGTCTTCGGCGAGTTCAAGTCCTTCGCGCAATGGGTGCGCGAGAAGCTCCCGGAAGCCCGGCTCATCGTGCTGTCCATCAAGCCGAGCGTGGCGCGCTGGAAGCTTTGGGACGTGATGAACGAGGCGAATCGAAAGATGCGCGAGTACGCCGGCGGCGCCACAGGCGTAACTTTCCTGGATTGCGCCTCCGCCATGATGGGTCCGGACGGCCAACCACGCAAGGAACTGCTGCGCGAGGATGGCCTGCACCTCAACGAGGCCGGCTACGCGCTGTGGGCCGGTTTACTTGCCCCGCTGCTCGGCGCTCCGCCCGCCACGCGGTGAAAGCCTCTGTCCCGAACTGCGCAGCGCACGAATGTCCACGAGGCTTTCCAGCAGGTACTGGCACCCGTGCAGTTCAAGGGGCACGATAGTGCGGAGCACGGGAATCTTGTCTCCGCCGGCGGAGAGCAGCCAGTATTCGAGATTTGACCCGGACTTCTCTCTTGGCCTTCTCGCGGACGAGACGAACTGATAGGAGGGTTTCCCTGCGATCTCCTCCTCCGAGCGGCCCAGCAACGCAAGCGCGGCGGGATTGGCCTCGATGATGGCGTACGTATCGGCGTCAAGCATCAGGACGCCCGTATAGAGCGAATTCCAGATTGCCCGGAGATACTGCTCACGATCGCCCATGGCCTCCAGCGCCCAGTCCCGCTGGCGTTCCGTCTCCATCAATTCGAGCGCGGTCGAAATATGGGCGGCGCACTGATCCAGCAGCAACACCTCTTCGCGGGCGAACCAGCCGGTTTCGCCCACATAGACTTCGAGGATTCCCGCCACGCGTTCGTGTTGGCGGAAGGGAAACGCCCCCACGGAATGAAAGCCGCGCGCGAGGGCGGCCTCGCGCACGGGGGCCATGGCCGAATCTAGGGCAATGTTGTTGCACACGCGGTGTGAGCCGAGCCGGACCGCCGTGCCGGCGGGACCGCGGCCCCTGGGAACATCGGCCGTTGGAAACGCCTGTTCGGCCAGATAACCGTTCTCGGCGCCGTCGTGGGCCACCGGCGTGATCACGTGTTGCTCCTCATCCAGGAGCCCGATCCAGGCCATGCGGAAGAGGCCGGTTTCCATGAGTATCCGGCAGACGCGCTCGAAGAACGCATGCTGATTGCCGAGATAGACGACGGCTTCGCGCAGGTGTTTCAGCGCTTCATGGAGCTGTTTCGTGCGTTGGAGCTTCTGCTGCAGCCGCTGCCGGGCGAGGGCGCCGCCGATGCTTCTCGCCGCCACCGCCAGCAGCGTCTGCTCGCTCGCATCCCAGGCACGTTCCTCCCGGTAGTCGTCAAAGCCAACCAGGCCCCACGGCCGCCCTGCAATCAATATGGGGAAGACCAGGGCCGAGCGCATCTCCCACGGCGCGATCATCGCGTTGATGCCCGCGAGAAACTCGCTGAGGTGGCCGAGAATGGGTTCGCCCCGGAGCAGCGTGTCCCGCCAGTGTGGAAACGCATCGAAGGGAACGTTCTGGAACACGGGATTGTCGATTTGTCTTGAAATACCCTCGCGCGTCCACTCGTAATGAAGGCTCACCGCCTGTGCGCCGCTCTCCGGATCGCTGTGCGCCTCAAACAAAAAGACCCGGTCCACCTGCGCCGTCCGGCCCAGAATCTCAAGCGCCGCATCCACGGCATTCGGTTCGTCCGTGAAGGTGAGCAGCAGGTTTGTCGCCCGCGACACCGCGTCGAGCACCCTGCTGCGGTGCGCGAGTTCGTCTTCGAGCCCTCGGCGTTCGCGAAGATCGCGGGCGATGCCGATCATCAGCTTCCGCCCCTCGTATTCGATCAGGGTGACCCGCAAATGAATCGGAATGAGGCTGCCATCCCGGTGCCGATGCATCGTCTCGTGCGCATAGGCGCCGTGCTTCCGCACCGCCGCGGCCGTGTTGAAGAACTCCGCCTGCATCTCCGGCGGGACGATGTCCACCACGCGCTTGCCCAGCAGCTCCTCGAGCGAATAGCCCACCTGTGAACACGCGGCCGGATTGGCACTCAGGAAAAGCCCGGTTTCGTCCGCAATGAACATCGCATCCGGCGACGCTTCGAACAAGAGTCGATACACCTCGGCGGCATGCATTACGTCCATACGCCCAATCCAGTTCGGGAAACACCACATGATACGGGTGGAATCGCGCGACTGCCCATGCTCAACGCAGACGGCCCCCGGAACCCCGCTTCAGATGCCAGGGAACCAGCGTGCGAGACAGTATACTGCCCTGCCATGACAAGTCAATCCGCGGTCGCTCACGGCCCCCGTGACGCCGGGCCCTGCCGCAGCTGTTGAGCCGTTTCCCGGGATCGCATGGGCCGGCGATTTGTGCTACATTGGAGCCTGCAACTGATGTGGGAGGAGGACCGATGATGACCGCGCTGCTTTCGGCAAGTCTGATCTGCCTGACGGTTCATGCCGCACCCGTTCCCGTGATCCTCGACACGGACATCGGCGATGACATTGACGACACGTGGGCGTTGTGCATGCTGCTGGGTTCTCCGGAGGTCGATTTGCGGCTGATCGTGACGGCCTCGGACGACACGCCGACGAAGACGCGCCTGCTGGCGAAGATTCTCGAGCGCGTGGGGCGGACGGAGGTGCCCATCGGCATCGGCAAGAAGACCAGCGACAACAAGATTCATCAGACCGCCTGGCTTGGCGACTATCAGCTCGATCAATACAAGGGTGTCGTGCATCAGGACGGCGTGCAGGCGCTGATCGACGCGGTCAATGCCTCCAAAGAGCGGGTGACCCTGTGTGTCATCGGGCCGCAGACGAACCTGGCCGAAGCCTTGCGCCGAGACCCCGCGATCGCGCAGCGGGCGCGCGTGGCCAGCATGGCCGGCAGCGTGCATATCGGCTACAACGGTAAGCAGGGCCGGGATCCGGAGTGGAACGTCTTCAAGGACATTCCCGCCGCCCGCGCGGTTTTTGCCGCGCCGTGGGAGATCACGCTGGCGCCGCTGGACACGTGCGGCACGTTGATTCTCAAAGGTGAACGCTACGCCCAGGTCTCGGAGTCAACGGCCAAGCGCGCGGCGGCCGTGATCGAGAACTACACGCAATGGGCAAACCGCAAGAACTACCCCCCCAATGAGAGCAGCGTGCTCTTTGACACGGAAGCTGCCTACCTGGCGTTTTCCGAGTCGTTTCTCGAGATCGAAACCGTGAAACTGAGCATCGACGACAAAGGAAACACCGTGCCGGACGACAAGGACCGTCCGGTGCGCTGCGCGCTGCAATGGAAAGACCGCGACGCATTTGAGAAGACGTTGATTCGTGCGTTGACGGCCCCCTGAGCCGAGGCAGCATTCATCACATCGTCAAGAGGAGGGGACCATGTTCACATTGTCGCTGTGCGCTTCGCTGTTCCTGCTGGCCGCCGACGCGGCGCTCCTTGAAGACACCTGTGTCGTGCCGCTGCCCAAACAGACCTACGGCTATCGCGGGATGCCGGGCAGCATCGTGGCCTTGAACGACGGGCGGCTCCTGCTCACGTACTCGGGGATGAACGCCGCCGGGCAGGGCACGGATGCCATCGCTGCGCGTTATTCCCCGGACAAGGGAAAGACCTGGGGCGAGGAGTTCGTGCTGGTGCCCAAGCCTCAACCGCCCGCCGCGGATCGCTATTGCCATCCCAGCCTGCTCCGACTCGCCAACGGGCAGTTGTTGTTGTCGTACATCTACGTCTCCGGCGCTTCGCCGCTCTTCGGCCACAATTACTACCGGCGCTCGGCGGACGACGGCAAGACGTGGGGCGATCAGCTCATCGTGACGCCGCGGGCGGGGTATCACATCATGCACAATGACAAGCTCGTGCAGCTCTCCAGCGGGCGGATCATTGCCCCGATCGAGCACGAACTCGTCAGCTCCGCCGACGGCCATGCGGGCTACGTGAGCTACAGCGTCTACTCGGATGACAACGGGTACAGCTGGCACGAGAGCCAGAACAGCGTGAAGCTCCTGCCGATCGAAGCGCAGGAACCGCACGTCGTGGAATTGAAGGACGGGCGGGTGATGATGCTGATGCGCACGTACAGCGGCTGCGTGGCGCGCGCCTATTCGACGGACCGGGGTGAAAGCTGGTCGAAGGGCGAACTCGTGCGCGCGCTGCCCCTGCCCAAGACCAGCTCCGCGCTGAATATCAAGCGGATTCCCGGAACCGGCGACCTGCTGCTGCTGCGCGCTTCCAGCGGCACTCAGGAACCCCCGCTGAAGCGGACGCCCCTCGTTTCCGTTCTTTCAAAAGACGACGGCGAAACCTGGGAGAACGAACGGGTGATAGCGGGAGACCCGGAGGACGACTACGGGTATCCCAGCCTCTTGTTCGTCGGGGACACGGCCGTCATCAGCTATCATCAGCGCGACGGGCTGCATGTCGTGAGAATGGCGCTTACATGGTTCTACGGGCAGTGAACGATCCGCCTCACGCGCAGACGGGCTGGGCACTTTCGAGCTTCGCCAGCGTTTCCTGAAGTGCCGTCGTGGCCCCCTTTCCCTGGAACTCTCCGCGGATGGAGGCGAACTGGTTCTCCCGGGCTTCAAAGGCTTCGACGACCCGCGGATCGAAATGCCGATCGCCGCTCTCGAGAATGATCGCGCACGATTTCTCGTGGCTGAAGGGCTCTTTGTAAGGACGCTTCGAGGAGAGGGCGTCGTACACGTCCGCCAGCGCGACGATCCGCGCCGCCAGCGGAATCTCTTCGCCGCTCAATCCGAAGGGATAGCCGCTGCCATCGTATTTCTCGTGGTGGTAATAAGCGATGTCGCGGCCCATCGCCAGGAACGAATTCTGGCCCGCCTCGCGATCTGCGGCGCGCAGGGTGTCGCCGCCGATCAGCGTGTGATTCTTCATCAGCTCGAATTCCTGCGGCGTCAGCTTGCCGGGCTTGAGCAGGATCTGGTCGGGAATCCCCACTTTGCCGATGTCGTGCAGCGGGCTGGATTCATAGATGGCCGCCACAAAGCCCGGGTTGATCGTCTCGGGGAAGATTCCCCGGGCCAACAACTCCAGCGTCAGTTCCCGGGCATAAGCGCGTATGCGATCGAGATGGTCGCCCGTCTCGTTATCCCGCGATTCCGCCAGCTTGGCGAGGCTGAACACCGCCACCTGCTGTGTCCGCTCCAGTTGCCGGGTGCGTTCCCGAACGCGTTCCTCCAATTCATGTTGATAGGCCAGCAACTGATCCTGAAGCACCTTGGTTTTCAACGAGCTGCGGATGCGCGCCTCCAGCAAGACCCGGTCAAACGGCTTCACCACGAAATCGTCCGCCCCGGCTTCAATCGCATGGATATTCGCTTCACGGTCCGAGAGGCCCGTGATAATGATAACGGGTATATGCCGGGTCTCGGGGGATTGTTTCAGGCATTGACAGACCTGAAAACCATCCATCCCGGGCATCGCCAAGTCCAGCAGAATGACATCCGGCGGGGTGTTTCCCACGAATTCCAGGGCCGAAACCCCGTCGTGCACCGCGGAAACCTGGTAGCCCATGGGCGCGAGAAAGCGGCTGAGGATGGCGGCGTTCTCCGGCAAATCATCCACCACGAGAATCTGTTTGGCGGCAGAATCCATGCTCGTCATAGCCTTCTTAACTCCCCAATGGTTTTGCCCCGGCGTTCTTCAGGGTGCCTCTTGCCACCTCACTTCTTGGTCCATATTCAATAAAACCCTGCACCTTAAGCCCCTATTGCGCGGAATGCGCCATTTACAGTTTGCATTTTAGCATATAGAGCCACGCATGGCAAGAGGGATTTGGGGTTCACGGGGCGCTCGCTGGGATTCAAATCCTCACCACTTCGTTTGAACACATGGCCCGCGCCATCTCTTCCCGTAGGGCCATGGCCGCGTCTCGCCGGGGTCCTTTCCGTCGCGAGAAATATGTTGCACCCGGCGGCTGAAACTTGTACAACTCCCTACTGGAAAGGCTCTTCCCCCTCTGCGCCGGCCGTCCCGTCACGTACGCAGGCCCTGCGTGTGCAGGGTGGACGGGTGGAATGAACGGCCGGGAACCGGGGTTCGTGGGAAGAAGCAGTGTTGACGCCGAGGCGCAAACTCGGGAGGTTGGATGCACAAAGACGCATTCTCGGAACTGGTGGAACGAGCTCAAAACGAAGATCCGGGTTTTGCGCATGTCCCCCGTGAGCGGTGTGTGGAAGCGGCGCGCACCTTCATAAAGGACCAGTGGCATGCCGTGCGGGAACGGCACAAGGCAGGGGAGTCCGGGAGCAACGTGCTCCGTCAGCTGACGGAATCCGCAGACACGGTGCTGCGCGGCGTGGTCGAATTCGGTGTGTACCATACGCGTGCCGGGCGGAAGCTGGCCTCGCAAGTGGCGGTCTGCGCGCTGGGCGGGTATGGCCGGGGCGAGCTTTGTCCCTATTCCGACCTGGATGTCTGCCTGCTGTACAACCGCCGACTCAACCGCCCGATCGAGTCGTTGAACAGCTATCTGGTGCCCTTCTTGTGGGACATGGGGTTTCACGCGGGCTACACGCTGCACGGCCTGTCCGAAGCCATCGCGCTGGCCCGCCGCGATCCGGAAGTCTACACGACCTATGCCCAGGCCCGGTTGATCTACGGCGACAACAACACCTTTGCGCGGCTGCGCATGCTGCTGCGCGGCGTGAAGCAGAAGGAGCTGGCGGCGATCCTGCAGCACATCCGTGTCCGGGAACATCCCCAGGAACTGCCGGAGATACATCGGGACCTCTACAACCTGGAACCGGATCTGAAGGAGAACGTGGGCGGGCTTCGGGACTATCACGCGGCCCAATGGATGCTTCTCATCAGTCAGGGCATAATCCGCCCGGACGATCTTCACCGCTTGGGCCATCTCTCGTACGACGAGTACCTGGGCCTGGTGGAGGCCCTGGATTATGTCTGGCGCATCCGTAACGAACTCCACTTCCACACCGGGAAGAAGGAGGACCGGCTCAGTTTCGGAATGCAGCGGCACACTGCGCAATTCTTCGGCTATGGCGGCGAGCCGCAAGAGGCCATGGATCAGTTCATGCAGGATTATTACAGCGCGGCGCAGCGCATTCGCCGCTTCCTGTACCTGGCGGCGCGTTTGTCCGATCAGCGCCTCCAGTCGGATTTGTCGGAAAGTCCCGGGCCGAGCCGCTCCCGCTTCACGGTTTACCGCGGCCAACTGACGGCCGGAACGCTCGACCGGAAGTGGTTTGCCGAGAATCCCGCCCGGCTCATGCAGGTCATCTGGGAATCCGCCCGGCGCATGGTTCCGCTGAGCTACGCGATGCAATCCTGGATTACCGAGAATCTTGCGCTCGTCACGGACACGTTCCAGACCAGCGATGTGGTTTGCCGGTACTTCGTGGCGGTGTGCAGCCGGGTGCTCCAGGCGGGATTCGCGCTGCGCCAGGCCGCCCAGACCGGGTTGCTGGGCGCGTATCTCCCGGAGTACGGCGCCATTCAGGGCATCATCCGCTATGAGGACTTCCACAGCTACCCCGTCGACGAGCACACGATCCGGGCGGTCGAAGCACTGACGGACATTCCGAAGATGGAGGGCCCGGTGGGCAGCGTGTTGCGAAAGGCGCTCGAACACATCCGCGATCCGCATATCCTCGTCATGGCCATTCTGTTTCACGATTTGGGCAAGGCCTCGGGCGAAACGCACGTGGACGAAGGGATTCGCGCGGCGCGCGCGATAGGCATACGGATCGGCCTGCCGCAGGACGAAACCGAGCGCATCGTCTTTCTCGTGCGGCATCATCTCCTGATGACGAACATCGCCTTCTACCGCGACACGGACAACGTGGAGACCGTGAACAAGTTCGCGGAATTGATGAACTCGGACGAACGGCTGCGGGAACTGTTCGTGCTGACTTATGCGGATCTCGCGTCGGTCGGGCCCAACGTCTGGAACGACTGGAAGGGGGCGTTGCTGATTAAGCTTTTCCTGAAGTCGGAACGCATTCTTCTGGGCCGGGGACAGATGGAGGAGGAGGAGGAATACTGGAAACTGCCCAAGGCCGATCAGGTCAAGACGCTCGTCAGCGAACGCCTGAGCGCGCAGGTCGAGGACTATTTGCGGGCCATGGGCGACCGGTACTTCATCGCCTTTTCGGCGGAGTACATCGCCCGGCACCTGGAGTGCCTGGAGGAAGCACGAAGCAGCGGCCTGGCGTTGCGGTGCTGGACCCATCAGGAAACCGGGATGAGCGAGGCCGTCGTCTGCACCCGGGACAGCCGCGGGCTCTTTTCGGAAATAGCCGGCAGCTTCGCATCGCAACTCGTGAACGTCGAGAGCGCCGCGCTCTTCACGCTGCCGGACGGATGGGTGGTGGACTGCTTTGCAGTGAAGGATGCGGCCAATGCCCGTCCCATGACGAATGCGCAGTTCCAGGGCGTCAAGCGGGTGCTGGGCGAGGTGATCCTGCAGGGCAAGGACATCGAGACTTATGTGGAGCAGTCGCGGCGGCGGCTTTTCGCCCTCCTGCAGCCGCTGGTTCCGGTGCGCACCCGAATCGACTTTGACAACACGGCATCGCAGTCCGAAACCGTCATCGACATTGAAACAGGGGACCGGACCGGATTGTTATATGATATATCGCGCTCGTTGTCGCTGATGGGTGTGGACATCCAGTCGGCGCGCATCATGACAGACGCGCGCCGGGTGCGCGACGCATTTTATGTGCAGCAGAACGGCGGACGCATTGAAGAGCCCGCCGTGATGGCGGAAATCCGCTCCGGACTGGAACAGGCCATTCACCCGATTCTGGCCGCGGACAACAAAGGAGAAGTAGCATGAGTGCATTGCTGGCCGCGGCCGTCATCACCGCCCTGGCGCAGGTTCCGCTGCTGAAGGACCTGGAATCGAGCTTCGTACAGCTTCACGAGCAAATGGGAGCGTGTGTGGTAAACATCGACACGCAGGGCAGCGCCCTCGAAGGGGACGCGGAGGATCTGTTTCATCATTTCTTCAATGCGCCGAACGCGCCCGAGGGCAAGCCGCAGCAACCCATGCCCCGTCCGCGCGGCCAGGGCTCAGGCTTCATCTATGACAAGCAGGGCCACATCATCACGAACAACCACGTTGTCGAAGGCGCGGAGAGCATCACAGTCAAACTGTGGAATGGGCACGAGTATCCCGCCCGGGCGGTGGGCGCCGATCCGGAAACGGACCTGGCGGTCATTCGCATCGAAGCGACCGAGGACTTGTCCGTGGCGCGGCTTGGCGATTCCGACAGTCTCAAAGTCGGTCAGTTCGCCATGGCCATCGGGAGTGCGCGCGGCTTTGAAGGATCGACTTCTTTCGGGCACATCAGCGCCGTGGGCCGGGAAGGGCTGCGCGGCCTGGCCATGCAGGGCCTCACGTTCCAGAACCTCATCCAGACGGATGCGGCCATCAACCTGGGCAACAGCGGCGGTCCGCTCTGCAACATTTCGGGCGAGGTCATCGGGGTGAACACGGCCATTGTGTGGGGCGCGAACTCGATTGGCTTCGCGATCCCCGTGAATACTGTCAAGAATACCGTGCCCCAGTTGATCGGCGGCGGCCGGGTGACGCGCGGCTACCTGGGCGTGTCCATTGACGATGCCAAGGACTTCGCGGATGCGGTGGGTCTTCCCGACAAGCTGGGCGCCATCGTGAAGCGGGTGCAGGCAGGCACGCCCGCCGAGACGGCCAAGATCCAGATCTATGACGTGGTCCGCAAGATCAACGGGGAGAACGTGCAGGGTGCGGAGGATCTCGTGCGGCGCATCTCGTCATTTTCACCCGGCACGAAGATCGTCCTGGAGATTTGGCGCGATGGCGCGCCCCTGTCCGCGGACGTGGAATTACGGCAGCGCGAGCTTTCGACGGTTCAGCCGGACCGCGAACAGTTCATCCTGGGCATGCGGATTCGTCCGTTGACGGCTGCCCTCGCCGAGAAATTGGGGCTCGCCCCCGACACGGCCGGGGTGCTGATCACTGGCATCAAGCCGGACAGCCCCGCGTTCGAAGCCAAGCTGGCGGATGGCGACGTGATTACTGAAGTGGCGAAGCATCCCGTGAAGAATCCCGGCGAATTGATCGAGATTCTCAAGCAGACGGGCGTGCCGGGGAAGTCCCTGCTTCTTCAGTTTGTCCGCGGCGCCAATGAGCCGGACATCACGGTCCTCCGCATCCCGGGTTCATGATATCTTGGGGTGGTTTCCGGCGGCATAAAGCGGTAGAATAGGGCATTCCCGATGGAGAGGCGTGCATGAGTTCCATCCTGGATGCGCTGAAGAAGCTGGAAGCCGAGAAAGCCGCGAAGCTGGCGGGCGAGCACGAGCCGGATGAAGAGTTCGAGGTGGAGAAGGCCGAGGAAGCGCTCACGGCCCCTCCGGCGGCGGCGGCCGCGGTTGGGCCGCATCTGAAGCCGGCCTGGCTGCTGGCGGGGCTTGCCGCATTCGCAGTGGTTCTTATCGTGGTTTCCGTGACAGTGTCCCTGCTCGTTGCGCGTGCGGCTGTTCCGCAGCCCACGGTCACGGCGAGTGTTCCTGCGCCAACGCCGCCTGCGCCAGCGCCGATCGTTGCGCCAGCGCCCGTGCCCGTGGTTGAGAAGGCGCCCGAACCCGCCAAGCCGGTGGAAACGCCGCCTCCCCCCAAGCCTGTGGCGAAGAAGCCGCCCAAAGCGGTTGAGCCGCCCAAAGCCCCGGCGCCGCCGGTGGTCGAGGATCATCCGCAGCCGCCGGTGGTGGCGCCCTCCGAGCCGGAACCTGTTCCGGCAGCGCCGCCGGCAGAACCGATCCAAGTGGCGCAAGTTCCGGCGCCCGTGACGGCCCCGGTGGCCGAGGTTCCGAAACCCACGGCCGCGCCCGTGGCGGCGCCCGTGCCCGCACCCGCAGAACCCGTGAAGCCGCCGGAAGCGCCCGCGCCCGTAAAACCCGCGCCCCTGCCCGCCCCCGTGGCGAGCGTGAAACCCGTAGCGGCACCGGTGCAGCGCGCCCCGGAAGCGCCGGTGAATCTCGAGGCGTTGCCGATACTCCGTTCTTCGGACCGCGCGAAGTTCGGGCTCGACAATCTCAAGCTCAACGTGCTGCGCGAGGCCAGCGGCAACCGGCCCAACGGCCTGGCGATTATCAATCTGAACAAGGTTTACATCGGCGAAGTGATTCCGGGCACGCGCGCCCGGCTCATCGAAGTGAAGTCGCACGGCATCGGCATCGAGATCGTCGAGACGGGCGAGCGATTCTACGTACAGCACTGAGCAACTCGTTGAAGAAAACCGGAAGGGGAGGAGATATCCATGCGTCGTTTTGCATTGTTGATTGCAGGGTTCGCCATGCTCGCGGGCTGCGGCGGCCAGAGCAGCGCGCCGTCCCCGGACGGCACGGCCCCCGCCCCCGGCGGGAAACTCACTATCGCGGTGATTCCAAAGGGGTTGGCGCATCAGTTTTGGCTCACAGTAAAGGCCGGGGCAGAGGCCGCGGGCAAGGAAGCGGGCGCGGATGTGGTTTGGCAGGGGCCGGCCAAGGAAACCGAACTCGACAAGCAGTTGAACATCGTCCAGGACATGATCAGCCGCAAAGTGAGCGCGCTTGTCTTGGCCGCGTGCGATGAGAACGCCCTGATCCCGCCGATTCAAAAGGCGATGAACGCCAAGATCCCCGTGGTTACGATCGACTCGGGAGTGAAGTCGGACCTGCCGCTTTCGTTCGTGGCGACGGACAACGTGGCCGGGGCAAAGGCCGCCGCCGAAACGCTGGCGAAGCTCATCGGCGAAGAGGGGCCGGTCGGCCTGATTCCCTTTGTTCCGGGCGCGGCCACGTCCGAGATGCGCGAGCAGGGTTTTAAGGAAGGCATCGCCGCGTTTCCGAAGATCCAGCTCGCGGCCACGAATTACTGCATGAGCGACGTGGCGAAGGGCATGGACGTGACGCAGGACATGCTCACGGCGCATCCGGACCTGAAGGGGATCTTTGCGGCGAATGAAGCCGCCGCGATCGGCGCGGCGCAGGCGATCAAGAGTTCGGGCAAAGTGGGCCAGGTCAAGCTCGTCGCTTTTGACGCTTCCGAAGAGGAATTGGCCGCGCTGAAGGACGGGGTCATCCAGGCGCTGGTTGTTCAGAACCCGTTCAAGATGGGCTACATGGGCGTGAAGGCCGCGCTGGACGCGATTCAGGGCAAGCCGGTCGAGAAACGGATTGACACGGGCGTCACGATTGTGACGCGCGAAAACCTCGACACGCCCGACGTCCAGAAACTCCTGCATCCCTTGTGATGGCTGCCGCGCCCGTCTCCATCATCATTCCGGCCTTCAATCAAGTGGCGTATTGCCAGGCCTGCGTGGCGAGCCTCCTTCGCTGCACGCAGCGGCCCTATAAGCTCATCCTCGTGGACAACGGCTCGACCGACGGCGTCGGGCCGTTTTTCGATTCGGTCGCGGGCGCGGAAGCCGTGCACGCGGAGAAGAACCTCGGGTTCGCGGGCGGCGTGAATCTCGGGCTCGAGCGCGCCGAAGGCCACGCCGTTCTCCTGAACAGCGACACGCTCCTTTCACCCGGCTGGCTCGAGCGGCTCGAAGCCGCGCTGCTGAGCGCGCCGGAGATCGGCATGGCGGGGCCGATGAGCAACTGCGCCGCCGGACCGCAACAGATCGACGGGCTCTCGCTCCGGGACGAACCGGAGATCGACGCGTTCGCCCTGGCCCTCGCGGCGCGGAACGCGGGGCGCGTGCGCGACGTGACGCGGCTCGTCGGGTTCTGCCTCCTGCTGCGCGATGCGGCCTGGACCGCGGCCGGCCGTTTCGACGAGCGCTTCGGCATCGGCAACTTCGAGGATGACGATTACGGCACGCGGCTGCGGCGCGCGGGCTGGCGGCTCGCCGTGGCGGAGGACTGTTTCGTGTTCCATCACGGGGGGCGCACGTTCGAGGGCATGGGACTCACCGGGGAGCGTTTCGACCGCCTGCTCGATGAGAATCGCCGCAAGTATATGGAGAAGTGGGAGGTTTTTGTGCCGGGGGCGGACGCCGGCGCGCGGCGCGCGGCGCGGCTGAACGATGAGGCGCAGCGCGCCCTTGCGGACGGAGACGCGGCCCAGGCGCTGCGGCTGCTGCGATCGGCCATCGAGGCCTGTCCCACGGAGGCCCGCCACTACAACGATCTGGGCGTTGTCCTCTGGCAGGCGGGCAAGCATGAACTCGCCTGCGAACTATTCCGGCAAGCGCTGGCGCAGGATCCGCAGTATCCCGACGCGCTGGAGAACGCCCGCGCCGCCGCCGAACACCTCGGCCACACGGACGGAACCGCGGGCCCGCCTTGCGGGCCGGACGTCCTTTGACGCATCCTGCGTCCGAAGGGTATACTAGCCGCATATCGACAAACGCCCTCTCGTCAGAGCGGCAACGGAGATGTCACGGGCAAGGGAGGAGTCTTCTTCCGCCGTCGTCGAGCGTGCGCGTGAGGAAGAACCGCCAATCATCCAACAAGGAGCATCGAGCGCCATGGCCGTCGCACTGAAACCCAGCAACACTGTAAACGCCCAACTGTCCTACAAAGTGGCGGACATGAGCCTTGCGGACTGGGGCCGCAAAGAAATCGACATGGCGGAAAAGGAGATGCCGGGGCTGATGGCCACGCGCGAGCGTTACGCCGCGAAACAGCCGCTGAAAGGCGCGCGGATCATGGGCTCGCTGCACATGACGATCCAGACGGCGGTGCTCATTGAGACGCTGCAGGCGCTGGGCGCCGAGGTGCGCTGGGCGAGCTGCAACATCTACTCGACGCAGGACCATGCGGCCGCGGCCATCGCGGCGAAGGGCACGCCGGTCTTCGCGTGGAAAGGCGAGACGCTCGAAGAGTACTGGTGGTGCACGTATCAGGCGATGTGCTTCGGGGACGGGCAGACGCTGAACATGATCGTGGACGACGGCGGCGACGCCACTCTCCTGATTCACCGCGGCTGCGACTTCGAGGATCATTTCAAGAAGACCGGCAAGCTGCCGGAGATCTGCCGGGACAACAAGGAGATCTCCATCGTGGATCAGTTGCTCCACGACGTGCACGCCGTGGACCCGGACTGCTGGCACCGCACGGCGAAGAACTGGATCGGGGTCTCGGAAGAGACGACCACCGGCGTTCACCGGCTCTACGAGATGATGCGCCAGGGCAAGCTCTTCACCCGCGCCATGAACGTGAATGATTCCGTGACGAAATCGAAGTTCGACAACCTCTACGGCTGCCGGGAATCGCTGGCGGACGGCATCAAGCGGGCCACGGACGTCATGATGGCGGGCAAAGTCGTGGTCGTGGCAGGCTATGGCGACGTGGGCAAGGGCTGCGCGCAGGCGATGCGCGGGCTGGGCGCGCGCGTGCTCATCACGGAGATTGACCCGATCTGCGCGCTTCAGGCCGCTATGGAAGGTTATGAAGTGACCACGATGGAAGACGCCGCGCCGCGCGGCGACATCTTTGTGACCGCGACCGGCTGCTGCGACGTCATCCGGGGCGAGCACATGGCGAAGATGCACGATGAAGCCATCCTGTGCAACATCGGGCACTTCGATTCCGAGATCGACGTGGCCTGGCTCGAGGACAATCCCGAGGTTACGGAACTGAACATCAAGCCGCAAGTGGACAAGTTCATCTTCGCCGATGGCCGTTCGATCATCATGCTGGCGCGCGGACGCCTCGTCAACCTCGGTTGCGCCACGGGCCACCCGTCCTTCGTGATGTCGAACTCCTTCACGAACCAGACGCTCGCGCAGATCGCGCTGTTCACCGAGCCGGATCAATATGAGGTCGGCAAAGTCTACACGCTGCCGAAGAAGCTGGATGAAGAGGTCGCGCGCCTGCACCTGGACAAACTCGGGGCCAAGCTCGAGACGCTCTCCGAGAAGCAGGCAGGCTACCTTGGCATCCCGGTGGAAGGCCCCTTCAAGCCGGACCACTACCGGTACTAAAGACAACCGTTGCCGGCGGGGCCGGCTCGCCGAATGATTCTTCCGCGAGGAGAATCACTTTTCTGAACGAAGTGATTCTCCTCGGGTTGTTCTCTGGCGATGCAGGTTACTGGCCTCCGATCCCATAGAGTCTGCCCTCGGGTCCGGCGACGATACAGGGGAGATCGAGCTGCAGGAAGGCGGGCGTCAGCACGCAGCGGAAATTGTACTTGTGGCCGAGTTGGCGCCATTCCTCGCCCGATTGCCCCTGCCACACTTCGAACCAGGGGTGTGCGGCGGGGGCGTGTCCGGGCGGAGCCGCGAGGTCGATGCCGTAGAGGTCGCGGTACATCGCGCAGAGGGCCGGCCCAAGCCCCGGCTGATACGGGATCCACGTGGTGGTGGCCATGTCCGTCATGACGGGATGTCCGAGCCGCGCCTGGAGCGATTCCTGCTCGTGACGCACCAGGAGCATCGCGTCCGCTTCGCTGCGTTCCGCGAGACAGGCCCGGACCTGGCGCTCAAAGGGCGTCACGGGCAGATGCTCCCGATGCCACGCCTGTTGGATGAGCAGCACTGCGAGCAGCGCACTTGCGATTGCGGGCAGCAATCGCCGGGGGACTTCGGGCACCGGGGCGGGCAGCAGGACCGCAAGGACGCCGAGTAGAGAGCAGGCTGCGCCGAACTGGTGGAATGCGGCCAGCGCCCCGAACAGGAGCGTGGCCTGGATGAGCCAGAAGAGGAAGAAGCGGCGGTTGGGGAGCAGTTGCGGCGCCAGTGCGGCAGCCGCCGCGCCGAAGAGGAGGAAGTAAACAGCCTCGCCGCTTTCGAGATAGCGGTGAAACCACGTCTCCGGGAGCAGCAGGCCGAGCAGCGGACGGAATGCGCCGTACAGGAGGGCGAGCACTACGAGCCACGGGCCTTGGCTTGGCGCGCCGCGTCCTGCGAGCAGGGCCACCGCCATCGGAATGAGCAGGGGTGAGAGGTGATTGATGAGCCGGTAGGGCATCCACGCCAGGAGCATCGGCGGAATATTCTCGCCCAACGCGAGATGCAGCGCCATCGTGCCCCACACAATCGCGAGCACCACGCCGCCGTAGAGGCACATCCAAAAGAGGGAGGCGTCCGATTGCCGCGCGCGCAGTCCGCGATAGAAGAGGCCGCCGCCCAGGAGCAGCATGACGGCCATCGGGATCTGGCCCGTGCCCCACGGGAGGGCGCGATGCGAGGCAAAGTGCGCCATGTATCCGCGAAGGACCGCCGCCGGGTCGATGTTGCTCGCGTAGGGGCCGTCGCCGGCCGGCGGCAGGGCCTGTGCGCTTTGAATCCACCGGAAGAGGACACACGCCGCAATGCCCAGGAAGGCATAGGCCCATGCGCGCCGCGTTTCCGGCCGGCGCCGCATCCAAAACGCATGGCAAAGCACGATTGCCAGCACCGGCGGGAATTGGCCGAGATGAATGGCGGGCATGAGCCCAAACAAGCAGTAGGCGAGCCGGAGGCGGATCGCCGCAAGGCTGTAGAGTGTGAGCAGGGCCCATCCCAGCCCCACTGCGCCGTTGGAATAGAGATTCGGCCAGACCTGCACGGGGTAGTTGCTGTAGAAGGGGATATGAATGCCCATGAGGATCAGCAATGCGGCGGCATTTCCCCAACGGGCTCGACCCGATAACTGCGCCGCCAGAAGATAGACCGGAATCACAGTCATCCACAGGAAGAGGACGTTGCGGAACCCATTGGCGAGCAACGGGCCGCTGCAGAAGGCCATCCACGCGGCGAGCGCCCAGGTTTGCAGACTGTAGAAGGCGTGCACGTACTGCGCCAGGGGATGTCCGTCCGGATAGGGCACTTGGCGGAGCAGCACTTGGGCAAACTCGTAATTCTCGTCCCAGCGCACCCCACGAACAGCCACGGCGATTAGACAGAAGAGCGTCCATCCCGCCACGCCCGGCCACAGTAGGGGGGCTTGCGTCTTCTGTGCTTCCGTGGTCATCTGGCGCTCAGCCACACGCGCTGCAGGCCAAGCCACGCAAACGACGTGTCCGGGTTCTCGTCGAGCAGCACGAGGCGCACGCTCCGGCCGGCGAATTCCTTCGCCTCGAAGCCGCCCCGCTGCAGCACATGGGTCGACGGCATGGGAAGTGTCTGCAGCGCTTCGCCGGAGTCCGCATCCACCAGCTGAATCTCAAGCCGCTGCCCTTCCCTGCCGTGTCCGCCATGATACGTGAATTCCACGCGGGTGTATCCGGACGGGACCGTGAAGGCCGGAGACACGGCTTTGCCCGTGGCGCTTTCTCCCGCGATTGCGAGACTGTTCAGCGTCGGCTCCGTGAAGAGCGAAGGCACGGCGGCGATGCTGAAGGCAGTCCCTTCCAGCGTCCATCCATCGAGCGCGCCAGGCCGCGCGAGATCGAAAACAGGCGCAGGCTCCCGGAAAGCGGCGGGCGGCATCCAGGGCGTGCCCTGAAGCCGCTCCATGTTGCGCGCCACTTCGGCCGAAACGGCAACGAGGCCAAGCGCCGGATCCGCGCCGATCGATTCGATCGTGATCGAGGCAAGGTCCGCGGACTCGCCGAGATCCATTTCGATCACGTTCATGACGGCGGTGGCGGTGAGGACGGCGCGGGACGCGCTCCAGAGTGCCGGCTGTGGAAATGCGGGCGGCGCTGCCTCGATCCAATCCGAATCGCCGGCCTTCCGTTGCGGCAACAACGCGAAACGATCTGCACGGCTTTGTCGCGCGGTCGCGAAGTCGCCGACAATTTCCTTGGGCACCCACCAGTCGAGGTCGCCAGGGAACCGCAGGGTGCGCGATTGAAGCCCGCCGTCCTGGCGCTGAATGGTGACGCGGGCAACAGGCGCGAACATGTCGTGATTGTCGAGGAAAGGGATCACGAGCAAGTAGAGTTTCCTGCAGGTGCGTCCGCCGAGATCGAGCGTGTATGCGGGATGATGGGCGCGCCACGACACGGGCACAAAACGGCGTCCGGGCAACTGGAAACGGACTTGGGGCAGGCCGTCCGCCCGCAATTCCTGTTGATTGCCTACGGTCTCCAGCGGCGGCTTGGCGCCGGCCCACGGGTAATGCAGGTAGGCGTACCACGTGCGAAGCGCGCGCCATTCCGTGTCCGGCACGAGGTCCTGTTCCGGGAGCGGCAGGCACTCGATGCGCGCCGCGGCATAGTCCCGGAGCGTTGCCTCCTCGGCAAAGAACCCGGAGGCGTCGAGCATCGTGCTGCAGGAGCCGCCGTTTGGCAGAAGCAGTTCTGAGCGGTTGTCTCCGGGCGACAGCAGCGCGATCAGGTTCTTCGGAATGGGAACCTGCAATTTCGCGTCCGCGCGCGGCGGAAGATCGAGCTCAACGGGGAGCTCAATCCGCGCCACACGCAGCAGCGCGCCGCCCCGCGACGGCGTGTCCGTGTTGTTGTGTACTCGGAAGCGCGCCATGCCGTCGTGGGCCAGTTCCGCGCCCGAGGCCTCAAAACGGGGCAGCACGGCAATGTCGATGGGCGCATAGAACTCGGCGCCGCCGCCGATGCCGCAGCGCAGGAAGAACGTGCGCCGTGCAAAATTCATTTGCCCGAGGCGTCCATATCCGGCATATTCATCGAGCAAGCCGGTCTTCAATTCAGCATGGACCGCTGCGCCCGTTGTGCTGAATTCGTTCAGCAGGCCGCAGGGGTCGGCCACGCCGATCACAGATGCCATCCCCTGGAGATGCGCGTCGAGGCATTCGCCTTCCGCGAGCGACTTGGGCGCGTCGATTGTGTACGGGGCCGGCTCGAATTCGATGAGGAGCGCGGTTTCGTTGGCGGGCGGGATGTCCAGTGCCAGCGTCACGCCCTCGACGCCGGGTTCCAGCCTGTAGCCGACGGGTTGCTCATCCACGAGCACGCGAAGCATCCGGGCGGGCGGCAGTTTCCAGCGGATTTTCCGCGCCAGGGAAGCCTTGCTGCGGACAGCATACTTCAACGTGTTTCCCTCCCGCGCGTATTTCGCCGCGTACTCTGCGACGGCGATCCTGGCGGAAGGCCACGCATCGGGGAACGAAGGCGCCACAGTAAGCGCGCCCGCCGGGCGGTCCACGTGCAGTCCGAACAGCGCTTCGGCCACGGCGGCGACGAAGAGTCCGGCAGGCGGCGAGAAGTAGGCCGCACAAGGTTCCGTGCAGATTTCCGGCCAGCTTCCGCGGTGGTTTTCATCCATCGCCCAACGCGCCGCGGCCAGCAACGGGCGGCAGGTTTCATTCCGCAATCCCGCGGCAGCGAACGCCCAGGCGGCCCAGGGCTGTTGCGCCGCGCCCGCCTGCATGCCCCACGTGCCGCCCACGTGATTCGGGAAATTGTTCGAGCAATAGACCTCGCCGCCCGCGCCCGTGAGCCGGTCGCGCAAGTGCCGCAGGCTCGTCCACGTATCGAGCGGGCCGGCGACGTCCCAAAGTCCCGGATAGAGCAACGTGTGATACTGGCCGTCCAGGCGCGCCACGCCCATCGGATCGCGGAAGAAGGCGAAGCGTCCGAGCTCCGGCACCCACAACTGCTCACGGAGCCGCGCTTCGGCCGAGAGCGCCCGCTTCTCCAGGATTTCCGCCGTCGCGGGATCGTCCAGGGCCCGGGCGAACTCCGCTCGCGTGCGCAGCATGTTGATGCCTTCGATCGTGGGCGTCGTGCCGTTGAACGGCGTGGAAACGTAGTCCTCCTGATTGCCGATCTGCTGTCCCCAGGCGAGCAGGCCGTCGTGATCCGGGTCGCTTTCGGCATAGGTCTCCGCGAGGACCCGATCGAGCGCCGGGGCCACCTGCTTTACGAAGCCGAGGTCTCCGGTCTGATGCCAGTAGTGGCGCAACTGCCAGGCGAAGAACTGGTTCGAACCGCCGAAGTCGCGGTGGGTTTGCCCGCCCGGAAAGAACTGAGGGGCGGCGCCGTTCGGCAGGAGATGCTCCGCGGTGGTGATGTTGCAGGCGCGCGCGCGATCCGCCTGTCCGATCCACTCGGCCCCGGCGGTGTGCTGCATATGCCAGAGCGCCAGCCAATGCTGGATGCACTCATTCCAGCCGTAGGGCGGCACCCAGTTGTATTCGAGCGTGTACAGGGCACTGCGGAACGCCGCGTCCAGCGCCGCTTCGGGCGTTGCGATGCGGTTCGTCAGCAGGGCCTCGTAGAAACGGGTGACCTCCGCCCGCGCCGCGACGGCCTCGCTCTTCGCCAGCGCCGCCGCATCCTCCGGCTTCGCCGCGAACGCGGCGAGGATATGTCCCGCCCCGTTGGCCATTCGGACGACGAGTTGTTGGCCGCCGTGATCTCCGGGCAGGACACTTGGGACGCCGGAAGTGGCCAGAGCCACGGAGAGGGGATGCGCCTTGCTTTGCAGCAGCGCGGCGGCAGCATCCAGCCGGACTAGATCGCCCACTTCGCCGATTTCGGGAGTGTCGCGCCACTTCGGAGTACCCTTGTTCAGGAAGTTGCCGCCGCCGCATCGGACGACAATCGGCGTCTCTGGAGTTGTGCGAACTGTGTACAGGACCGCGCCGTCCCAGCGGTCCGGGTCGGCGCCGAGCATCAGGGGTGTCAACTCCGTCTCGATCTGCACCGCGTCAATGCGGAAGCGTGCCCTGACCCCGCCCGGAAAGTCCTCGACGCTCTCGACGGCGTCCGGCCCGTGCGTCTGTGCGTCCGATTCGATGCTGACAAGGAACTTCGCGAGGGCATACACGTCCATATAGAGCGTCTTGTCGCGGGCATACGTGGCCACATAGCTGTTCCCGTGCGCCTCTTCCGTGCCTGCAAGGGCAAAGCGCCAAGCGGCCATGCGTTCTTGTTTGATGGGTTCCCCGCTGGCACACACGGCGCCCAACGTGGCCGCCAGCATAAGCAAGCACTGTACCCGCAAACGATTGCCTGACATCGCGTTCCCGCCTCCGTTTCGGACAGCCTACCGCAAAGCGGGTACGGGAATCAGCCCGGCGGCTTGGGTCCGGCCGGAAGAAGTATGCATAACACGTTCAGGATAAGGAGAGACTTAGCCATGTTGCCGCTGCCATAGACTTCCTGCCTTCCGGGAGGGTAACCCCACCCGCCCATCCCTTTTTGCACAATTCTTCAGGAAATTGTTACACTACCCTTTCTGGGGTGTGCTGTTGCCCTTTGAATCTGGGCATTTTGGAGTGCGATTCGTACCTGTATGTCAACATCTTCGGATGAGCCTTCCTCACTAATTGAATGGTTCCGCAGACTGATTATTGGCGGAGCCCGCAGCGTCAACGACACGGAAGTTTTTCACAAACTTTCTCTAATCGCCTTTTTCGCATGGGTAGGCATCGGGGCGGACGGATTGTCGTCCTCCTGCTACGGCCCCCCGGAAGCCTTTGCACGGCTCGGGGAACACACGCATCTCTCGCTGTTTGTGGCGCTGGCCACGGCATTTACGGTTGTCGTGATCAGCACCTGCTACTCGCAGGTGATCGAGCGATTCCCGACGGGCGGCGGCGGCTATCTTGTGGCGAGTCAGTTGCTCAACCCGTTTCTGGGCATGGTTTCGGGCTGTGCCCTGCTCATCGACTATGCGCTGACGATTTCGCTCTCGATCGCGGCGGGCGGCGATGCCGTGTTCAGCTACGTGCCCATGGAATATCATCACTACAAGGTCTGGGCGGAGATTGGCAGCATCCTCCTGCTGACGACGCTGAACATGCGCGGGGTGAAAGAGAGCGTGATGCCGCTTGTGCCGGTCTTCCTGGTCTTTGTCATCACGCACGTGTTTGCGGTCGTCTATGCCATGGTGCTTCACGCCGGCCGTTTTGGGGAGGTGGCGAACAACACGGTCTTGCAGGTGCAGGGTGTCACTTCGCAAGTGGGGGTGATGGGTTTGTTTGTGATCATCCTGCGCGCCTACAGCCTGGGCGCGGGCACGTACACGGGAATCGAGGCGGTGAGCAATGGCCTGCCCATGCTGCGCGAGCCCCGCGTCAAGACGGGCAAACGCACCATGGTTTACATGGCGTCTTCGCTCGTGTTCATGGTGGTCGGCCTTATGATTGCCTACCTGCTGTGCGACGTCAAAGAGGCGCACGGCAAGACGCTGAACGCGGTTTTCCTCGAGAACATCACGGGAAGCTGGGGGACGGGCCCGTCCAACGCCTTCGTCCTGATCACGCTCATCTCGGAGGCGGCCATCCTCTTTGTCGCGGCACAGGCGGGCTTCTTCGGCGGGCCGCGCGTTCTGGCGAACATGGCGCTCGACCGCTGGTTCCCGAGCAAGTTTGCCATGTTGAGCGACCGTCTGGTGACGCAGAACGGCGTGCTGTTGATGGGCGGCACGGCGTTTCTGACACTGGTACTCAGCCAGGGCCGGGTTTCCTACCTTATCGTGTTGTACAGCATCACGGTCTTCATCACGTTTGTTCTGGCCACCTTCGGCATGGTCCGGTACTGGTGGAAAGCGCGCGAGCACGAACCGCGCCGCTGGAAGACCGGCATCGCCATCAACGGGCTCGGCTTTGCGCTGACGAGCTTCATCCTCATCTGCGTGTCCACGATCAAGTTCACGGAAGGCGGCTGGATCACCCTGGTGTTCACGGGCGCCCTGGTTACGCTCGCGATCATGATCCGGCGGCACTACAATCACACGTACAAACTGCTCCAGCGTCTGGACGTGCTCGTGTCCGCCGCTGAGCCCGCGGCCGGCGCCGCAAGCCCGCTTAAACCCGTGCAACAAGAAGCGCCGCCGTATTATCCCGACGGGAAGACCGCAGTCGTGCTGGTGAACGGTTTCAACGGCCTCGGTTTGCACACGTTGTTCGGCATCGTCCGGCTCTTCGGCGATTCCTTCAAGAATTACGCCTTTGTGCAAGTGGGCATCGTGGATGCCGGCAACTTCAAAGGCAGCGACGAGATCGGGCATCTCGAAAACCACGTTCGCTCAGAGTTGGATCGTTATGTTGCGTTCATGAAGAATCAGGGCATTCACGCCGAGCGTTTCTATGCCCTCGGGACGGACATCGTGGAAGAAGTGAACGCCCTCGTGCCGCAGATTCAGGAACGCTTTCCGAATCATGTGTTCTTTGGGGGGCAAATCGTGTTTCCCGAGGACACGCTGCTCTCGCGATGGCTGCACAACTACATCGTGTTCGCCGTGCAGCGGAAGCTCTACAGCCGCGGCATTCCCTTCATGGTGCTGCCCATCCGCGTCTGAGGCCCCGGCGGGATTAGGAAGGGTCAGGGCTGTTTGGCGCGACGCGCGAGGAGTTCGCGGAGCAGGGCGTTGGCGTTATCGGGGGTGATGCCGCAGGGCTCGCAATAGCGTTCGGGCTGGAAGGGGCGCGTCTGATCGCCGATGCCGTGGGCGTCGGTCGAAACTGTGAACTTGACGCCGGCGTCCGCGAGCGGTTTCACGTCGGCAATGATGGCCTCGCGGGCGGCGGGGATATCCCAGTACGCGACGACATCAAGCGGCATTTCGATGTAAATGGAGGTGTTCTTAAGGACGCGAATGACCTCATTCTGCTCGGCCGGCGTGAAGAAGCGCAACGTCTCCGGGGGCAGCGAGGCGAGGTCCTTTCCCGCCTTCTTCGCCTTGCGATCGAGGTGTTCGAGGCGCATGGAAAAGGGGTGGAAAAGGATCATGGGAACGGGGAATTGTTTCTGGACGTTCTTGACCTGCTCGATGCGCCGGAGCAGCAGGCGTCCGTCGGGCGCCTTCTCCTGATGATGCGGGGAGATGTGCCATCCGATGACTTCCGCGAGGGCCATCGGCGCGGTTTCGAGCCCTTCGTCAAGTTCGAACTCGGCAATTTCCCAACCTCTGAAGATGAGCAGGTCCTTGCGTCCCGCGGCGGCCTGGTCGAAGTCCGCGAAGAGCTGGCGATGTCCCTCGGCGCCCATGGCGTACCACGGCTTGAGATGATCCTTGGCGGCCCAGCGCACATACTCGTCCGGCGTCTGCCGATACAGTTCGAGGTGGTCGAGCAGAAGGACGGCCTTGCGCCCCTGCGCGGCCGCGAGGTCGAGCCATTCGTTCATGGGCAGGCGTCGTTCGAGACCTGCGTGCAGATGCATGTCCATCTCGTGCAGGGCAAGAACCGGCGCGTCCGCCGAAGCGCCGCAGACCCAGAAGGCAAGGCATGCCGCAAGGACGGCGTTTCTCATGGGCATCTCCACGTTGTGCCGCGCTCAGCCGCCGTAGGGGTCACCGCCGCTGCCGGACGTGCCGGAGGTCCCGGTGGCGGCGCCGCTGTAAGCGCCGGGCAGGATGGGCTGGTTGTTCGGATGGCGTGATTCGTTGGCCGAGGTCACCCGAATGGCCGCGCGATCCTGGAAGACACACGACCACTCGCAAAGGCCGCAGCCCGTGCAGAGGTCGGGATCGACGTAGGGCACTTTGATCGTCTTCTTCGTGCCGTCGCGAAGGGTGGTTTCCCTCGGGACCAGGTAAATGGCCTTCTTGGGGACGGGGCAATGCTCCTCGCAGACGAGGCATTCACGGCCGTAGTTGTGGGGGAGGCAGCGGCTCGTGTCGAACGTGGCCAGCCCGATCTTGAGCTGCTTCTTCTCCGGCACGGTGAGCTTCTGAATGGCTTCCGTCGGGCAGACCTGGCCGCAGAGGTTGCACTCGAAGTGGCAGTAGCCGATCTTCGGCACGAGCCGCGGCGTCCACAGCCCTTCGAGGCCCGCCTCAAGCGAGGCGGGTTGGAGCCCGTTGGTCGGGCACGCGCGCATGCACACCCCGCACGAAAGGCAGCGCTGCACAAACTCGCGTTCCTTGCGCGCGCCGGGCGGGCGGATGAGCGTGTCGGGGAAGGGCTGCTTGTCGCGGCCCTGCGGCGCGACGCGGAGTCCGCCGATGGCCGCGAGTCCGCCGATGCCGGCGGCCAGCGTCATCCGGCGCGAGAAGTCGATGGCGCCCGTCTCGGCCTTGGTAAAGGGCGGCTCGAAGCGGAAACTCAGCGAGCCCTGCTTGCACGACGCGACGCAATTCCAGCAGCCGAAGCACTCGGTCGGCAGCCAGTCGCCCTGCTTGTCGGGCTGGGCCGCCGCCGGGCAGTTCATGGCGCAGACGCCGCAGCTCTTGCAGGTTTTCGGGTCGTTGTGCAGGCGCATCACGGGCCGGCGCGCGAGGGCGCCGAGCATGCCGCCAAGCGGGCAGATGTACCGGCACCAGAAGCGCGGCTTCACGAAATTCAGCGCGACGATCAGGATGAAGAGCAGCGAGATGAGCGTGCCGTTGTCGAAGGACTGCCGGGCCACCTGGAAGACCTTGTCCCGGAAGAACTGATAGACCGGCTCCGAGAACGCGGTGGCGCGCACACCGCCCACCCGCGGGTCCGCGCGATAGAGGTAGGTTGATGTGTCTTCCACGGCATATTGTGCGGCGGGGAGCACGCCCGTGGTCACGCTCCGGTAGAAGAGCGGCATCGGATCAAGTATGCCAACCCAGTGCACGCCGAACGCCGCCATCACGATGAACGCGGTGAAGGTGATGTACTTCACGCGCTGCCAGGGCGAACGCGTTTCGGCGACAATCCTGCCCTTGCGCCTGGCGCGGAACCAGCCTGCGAGCGCGTGAGCCGCGCCCAGGGGACAGACCCACCCGCAGAACACGCGGCCCAGCAACAGCGTCGCCACGATCGTGATCAACGCGAAGAGCAGGCTCTTGGTGATGGCGTGCGTGGACAGGAACGTGCTGAGAAAGACCAGCGGATCGAGGTCGAAGAACAGGCTCAGGAGCGGGCTGGCGGACTTTCCGTCACCGAAACGCGCCGCCAGCACCAGCCACAAGAACAGTACTAAGCAGAATCCCTGGCACAGTTTCCGGAGCCACTGCACCCACGATCGGGGCCGACGCAACTTCACGCCACTTCAAGCTCCTTCAGGACCAGGTCTTTGTAGTTCATCGTGCCGAGCTTGGCTTCGTGCCCGGCCAGCACTGTGCCGATGTCGCCCGGCTTGTGGCCCAGCAACTCCGCGCCGAACGCGTCGAGCGCCACAATGTCCGTGCCGGCCGCGACAATGTTCATGCGCTTCACATCCGCGAGATCGCCGCCCGTCGGGCCGTGGTCCGTGAGGATGCGCGTGGCGTCGAGCAGCGAGAGGCGCGGCTTCATGAACGCGGTCATGTCGCGGATGCAGCCGGGCAGATCCTGATGGAACTTGCGCCGGTTCTCGATCACGCCCATGTAATTCTTCATGCACAGGGTGACGGTCGTCGACATGTGATGCTTCGTGATCGGGCAACTGATCACGAGATCCGACTCGACGATTTCCGGATAGACTGGAATGCTCTTGAGTACCGCGCCGCCGATTTCCATCTCCTTGAAGCGGTTCTTGTCGAGGAAGATGACCTCGCCGCCCGCATCCTTGACCGCCTGCTCGATGCCGCTGTTGGCATAGCTCTTCGCGGCGTCGTGGCACGGGTTGTCGCCCACTTTCACCTTTTTGGCGCCCGCCTCGAAACACATCTTAACCAGCGCCTTCACGAGGTCCGGATTCGTGTTCGCGGCCTGCTCCGGCGTGCGATCCCAGCCGATATTCGGCTTGATCCACACGACATTGCCCGCCTTCACAAAGCGCTTCATCCCTCCCAGCGCTTCGATCGCCTGCTGCGTCAGCTTCGCGGCCACTTCGGGCATGGCGGCGTCGGGCGCGCTCTTCCAGCGTGCAATGGCCATGTCCACGGGCTTTGCAGCCGCGTCCTGGGCATGAACCGCCATCGGGCTCATCGCCAACGCGCCGGTGGCCAGCATGGTGTCGCGCAAGAATTGACGCCGGGTTTTATTGGACATTGGACATCCTCCTTAATCGATAACCCGTTGAGAGAGACGGTTTAAGACGGCGGAATTATACCACAACCCACTCCAAATGCCATTTTTCACAAATGCCTGAATTCACACTCGAATTGCAGCGGGGGGAGTGGCGGCGAGGGGGACGAAGGCGCGGCCTGGAGCGATGGGCCCCCTTTCTTGACGGCACGAGCCCGAGCCCCCCACTTTGCCGGTTTTCGCAGCTAGCGGCGGGAGGCTTGCGGGTGGATTGTCCCGGTGACCCGCGCCCGTTATCGCCAATCAACGCGGCAACCCTTCCCGGGAATCGCTCGACGAAGCCCCTGCAAACGCCTCGGTTGCACTTGGCCCTTGAATCCGTCATGTTATGTGGGTGTTTTCCGGAGGAGGACAAACGATGCGCCTGATGGCAACGACTCTTTTGATGTGGGCTTGTGCTGCGGGAGCGCTTGCGGCAGACCCGGCAGCCATGACGGCCGTCGCGCCGGGGATTTGGCGGGTAACGCTGGGCACGCCGGAGAGCGCCGTGCCGACGTCACTCCGGGAGTTCGAACCCAGGGGGGACGGCCTGTCGGCCCTGCCCGCCGCGGAGGCGGCGCCGATTACGGCCGGCGATATCCGCTTCAAGGCAACGCCGCGTGGAAGCGTGATTTCCCTGCCGATGGAGAAGGGCGAGGATATCTTCGGGTTCGGCCTGCAACTGACGGGTTCGGCCAAGCAGACGGGCATGAAACGCACGATCCGCGTGAACTCGGACCCGCGGATGGCCACGGGCGATTCTCATGCGCCGGTCCCGTTCTATGTCTCGACGCGCGGCTACGGCGTCTATGTGGATACGGCCCGCTATGCCACGTTTTACGCGGGGACGCACGAAGCGCCCAGGCACCCGGGGCAGCCGGGGCCGACCGGAAAGAACATGCTCATCGAAGTGCCGGCGGCGCAGGGGGTGGACCTCTACGTGTTCGCGGGGCCGTCGCTGCAGCAGGCGGTGCAGCGCTACGTGCTGTTCTCGGGCGGAGGCTGCATGCCGCCGTTGTGGGGCATGGGCGTGCTGTATCGGGCGAAGGGCGATTCCACGGCGGAAGAGGTGCTGGCCCTGGCGCGCGAATTCCGCGCACGCAGGATTCCCTGCGACGCGATCGGACTGGAACCCGGCTGGCACACGCACGCCTATTCCTGCTCGTACGCCTGGAACAAGAAGCATTTCCCCGATCCGGACGGGTTTATCGCGGCCCTGACCGCGCTGGGCTATCGCGTCAATCTGTGGGAGCATGTCTTCGTGCATCCCTCGGCGCCCATTCATGAGGCGCTCCTGCCCTATGCGGGCGACCGGGGCGTATGGGGCGGGCTCGTCCCGGATCTCACAGTGCCCGAGGCGCGCGCCATCTTTGCCGGCTATCATGACTCGGCGCTCGTGGCGAAGGGCATCGACGCCTTCAAACTCGACGAATGCGACAATTCCGACTACAACGGGACGCCGTGGTCGTTTCCCGAGCACACGGCTTTCCCGTCGGGCAAGGACGGCGAGCAGATGCATTCGCTGATCGGCGTGCAATATCAACGCACGCTGTATGACATCTTCCGCCACCGCAATCAGCGCACGATGGGGCAGGTGCGGTCGTCGCAGGCGCTGGCCGCGCCGTATCCCTTCGCCCTATACAGCGACTTGTACGATCACCGCGAATACGTGCGCGGCGTGGTCACCGCCGGTTTCGGCGGGCTGCTCTGGTCCCCCGAAGTGAGCGATGCCGCCTCGGTCGAGGACCTGATCCGGCGCATCCAGACGGTTGCGTTCTCGCCCTACGCCTGTGTGGACGCGTGGTACATCAAGAACCCGCCCTGGAAGCAGATCGAGACGGAGAAGAACAACCGGGGCGAGTTCCTGCCCGAGTGGGAGCAGGTTGAGGCGCGCTGCAGGAACGTGCTGGAGGCGCGGATGCGCCTTGTGCCCTATCTCTATGCGGCCTTCATGATCGGCTACCGCAACGAAGGCCTGCCGCCATTCCGGGGGCTGATGGCCGACTATCCCGGCGATCCGGCCGCCTTCGTGTATGACGAATACATGATGGGCGATGCCCTGCTCGTTGCGCCGTTGTTTGCGCGCGAAGCCTCGCGCAAGATCTATCTCCCGAAGGGGACGTGGTTCGATTTCTGGACACGCGAGAAGATCGCGGGCGGCCAGAGCATCGAGGTTCCCGCGAGCCGCGAGACAATCCCTGTCTACGTGAAAGAAGGCTGTATACTGCCGCTGGCGGAGCCGGCCGATCACATCACGCCGGAAACGATCTTCAAGATTACGGCCGTGGCGTTTGGGAAGAACTGCGCGCCGCGCGTGCTCTTCGAAGACGATGGCGAAACCTTCGACGCGGAAAAGGGCCGCTTCAACCGGGTGACGTTGCAGTACACTGCGGAAAACGGCCCGAAGATGGAACGCCAAGGCGACTTTCCGGCCGTGCGATACGAAATCTCGGGATGGGAACACGTGGAGTGACCTCTGATGCGGGGAAGCGTGCATGCCGCAAGGCCTCGCCGGAAAGGCGCGAATGATGTTTCCTCTGTTTGAGGAGTATCCACGGCTGCGCGAACGCTTGCCGCGCGTGGCGCTGGCGAAGCTGCCCACGCCCGTGGCGCCGATGCTGCGTCTCGGGGAGGCCCTCGGGCTGGATCGCCTCTATGTGAAGCGGGACGACCTCTCCGACGCAGAGTACGGGGGGAACAAGCCGCGCAAGCTGGAGTTCGCCCTGGGCAAGGCCCTGCACGAGGGTCGGCGCGCGGTGCTCACGTTCGGCGGCGCGGGCTCGAATCACACGCTGGCCACGACGATTTACGCGCGGCGCGCGGGACTGGGAAGCATTGCCATGCTTGTGCCGCAGCCCAATGCGCATGCCTTGCGCCGGAACCTCCTCATGAGCCTGCTCCGGGGCGCGGAACTGCACTATCACCGCGGCATGCCGGGGGTCGTGATCGGCACACTCTGGCAACTGCTGCGCCACCGCGTTCAGGACGGACGCCGTCCGCTCCTCATCCCGCCGGGCGGATCGAACGCGCTCGGGGTATTGGGACACGTCAATGCAGGGCTTGAGCTGAAGCGCCAGATCGACGCCGGCGAAGTGCCCGAACCGGACCGCCTCTATGTCGCCTGCGGGAGCATGGGCACCTCCGTCGGCCTGCTGCTCGGATTGGCTTTGGCGGGGCTTCGGACCCGCGTGACGGCCGTGCGCGTAACCGCACGGATTTACGTTTCCGGGAAGAAGGCGCGGCGCTTCTTCCACGGGGCGAACCGGCTGCTTCATGCCGCCGATGCGTCCATTCCGCTGTTGCCGTTCCCCGAGGCGCGCTTCGAATTGCGCCACGACTACTTCGGCGAGGAATACGCGCGGTATACGGAGGCCTCCATGCGCGCGGTGCGTCTGGCGCGGGAAACGGAATCGCTGTCCCTGGAAGGCACCTATACCGGGAAGACGCTGGCCTGCCTGATGGGCGATGCGGCGGCGGGCGCGCTGCACGGCAAGGCGGTGCTTTTCTGGAACACGCACACATCGCGCGATTTCGCGCCGGAGGCCGCCGGGGTGGATTATCATGCGTTGCCCGCGCCGCTCCGCGGCTATTTCGAACGCGACGTTCAGCCGCTCGACCGATAGGGCCTGCGCGCGGGCTTCGGGCACCCTCTCCGCCGAAACCCCGGAAGGAAATGCATCGTCCGGCGGGCAATGTTATAATGAGATGAACAAGGCTGAGCTGGGAATCACGGAGCAGAGATGAGTTCAACCGAGACACGCTACACCCTGGGCGAAGAAATCGCGAACACAGTCACCCATGGGCTGGGGGTCATTCTGGGCATAGTGGCGCTGACGCTGATGGTGGTCTATGCGACGATGGGGGGCGATCCGTGGCGGATTGTCAGCGTGAGCATCTTCGGCGCGACGTTGATCATCATGTATGTGGCGTCCACGCTGTATCATGCCATCCCCTTTCCGCTGGCGAAACGGTTCTTCCGGGTATTGGACCACAGCGCCATCTATTTGTTAATCGCGGGAACGTACACGCCATTCCTCCTGGTCAACATGCGCGGGCCGTGGGGCTGGTCGCTGTTCGGGGTCCTGTGGGGCATCGCGGCGGTCGGTTGCGTCTTCAAAGCGTTGTTCACCGGCCGCTGGGACGTGGTATCGACTCTCCTGTACATCGCGATGGGCTGGGTGGCCTTGGTGGCCATCAAACCCATGTTCGCCATGGTTCCGATGCCCGCGATCGTCCTGATGGCCGTCGGCGGGATTGTGTACACGCTGGGCACCATCTTCTATGCGTGGGGCCGCCTCCCGTACAACCACGCGGTATGGCACGTGTTCGTGCTCGTGGCGAGCGCCATTCATTTCTTTGCCGTGCTGCTTTTCGTGGTGCCGATGGCGGTGACGCACTAGCCGGCCGCGGCGCGGACTGCGCACCGGACCCGGATCAGTCCAACAGGAGCGAGGGGAGGGTTCCATGAACGGAATGTCGCGCCGTGGATTCATGCAGGCGGGGGCCGCCATGGGCGCGGCGCTCGCACTGGGGACGGGAGCCGCCCAGGAAGCGCCGAAAGACAAGCCGGTCCGGGTGGGCATGGTGGGCGTCGGCGGCCGCGGCACGTATCTCACGAAGACCCTGCTCGAAATCCCCGGCGTCGTCCTCCCCGCCGTGTGCGACATCAACAAGGAGCACGCGGCGCGCGCCGGGAAGATGATTGCCGACGCGTCCGGGAAGGCGCCGGAACTGTACACGAACGGAGAACGCGATTGGGAGCGGCTCGTTGCGCGCGAGGATCTCGACGCGGTGGTTACGGCCACGCCGTGGGAATGGCACACGCCGGTGATGGTCGCGGCCATGAAGGCGGGGAAGTACGGCGGCACGGAGGTGCCTGCGGCGCTGACGATCGACGAGTGTTGGGAACTGGTGCGCACGAGCGAGCAGACCGGAATGCCCTGCATGATGCTCGAGAACGTGTGTTACTTTGAGAACGCGCTAGCGATCCTGCGCATGGTCCGCGAGGGCGTGTTCGGCGAACTCATCCACGCCGAGGCCGGTTATCAGCATGACGGGCGCTTCGTGTTCATCAACGACGCGGGTGAACTGCTCTGGCGGGGGCAACACGCGATCAAGACCAACGGCAACGTCTATCCGACGCATCCCATCGGCCCGGTGGCGCAATGGATGAACATCAACCGGGGCGACCGCTTTACGCGCATTGTCAGCATGGCGGCGAAATCGCGGGGCATGAAATCGTATGCGGCGAAGAAGTTCGGCGCGGACCATCCGCTGGCGAAACAGGATTATGCCATGGGCGATCTGAACACGTCGCTGATCGAGACGGAGAACGGCTGCACCGTGACCCTGTATCTTGACTTGTTCACGCCGCGCCCCTACGACCTCATTTTCCGGCTGCAGGGAACCAAGGGCATTGTCATGGGCGCATGGGACAAGATCTATCTCGAGGATGTGTCGCCCAAGGACACATGGGAGCCTTTCAAGCCGTACATGGACAAATACATGCACCCGCTGTGGAAAGACCACAATGCGGGTGCGATTACCGGCGGCCACGGCGGGGGGGATTACATCACGGTCTTCGAATTCGTGAAGGCGGTCCGCAACAAGACGCAACCACCTCAGGACGTCTATGACGCGGCCACCTGGAGCGCGATTGTGCCCCTGTCGGTCGAATCCATCGCCGCCCACGGCGCGCCGCGCGAATTCCCGGATTTTACCGGGGGCAAGTGGAAGACCACGCCCCCCCTTGAGATTCGCGGCGCATGAGCGGCCGCGCGGGCCCGGCGGGCCTCCGGGGCGCCCGTGCTTCCGCCCGTCGGCACGGGTTTTGAGGCTCGCCTTGACACTCCGCCGGATGTAACTTATCATTCGCGCACAGAGTCCAAGCGTGGTGGTGTCTTTTCTCTCAGGAAGTGTCCGAATCCCTCTTTTATGCCCAGTCAAGCATGGAGATCCCGGGGGCCGATGGGCTTGATGGCGAACGGGCCGCGCCGCGGGGCGCTTCTGTTCGCCGTGGCCTCGCTGCTTGCGGCCCTGTTGCCGGCCGGCGCGGGGGCCGTAACCGTCGATTACGATTTCCATCTCATCCTCGTGGACAACTATCTCGCGGGCTCGGGGGATGCCACGCGCCTGCGCGGCCGGGACAACGACGCCAACGGCCTGCTGGAAGAGGATCAGTTGGGCATGCTTTCCGCGATGCTGGCGGGCGGGGCCGGGGTATCCTGCCTGAACGCCGGGATGCTCGCGGCGATCCAGGCGGCCTACACGCCCAACTACAACCGGGTCGAAACGGACCTCACCGTCAGCCTGCCGGTCCTGGGCACGATCAACATTCTGGATCAACTTGCCGCCTCCGACACGCTCACGGCCGATGCGTTTCATCACGTCCTGGCCGGACTCATGAGCGCCGCCGACACGTCGACGATCACCTTTGTGAACCGGCTGGTGGACACGCTGGTTTCGATCTACCTCACGGCCATCGGCCAGACAAACTACATCAGCCAGGTGCAGAGCCAGATCGACTTCCGGGCCGAAAACTACACAACCTTCGGGAACGCGCCGCCGCCGCCGGATTACCTCGGGCCGGCCGGTGACGCGGACGCGGACGGCGTCACGAACCTCGATGAGTACTACGTGGGCGGGGTGCGCAAGGACCGTGAAACGTGGTTGGCCGACCACTGCATCGCGCCTCCCCTGCGCATCGTGTCGGTCTCGGGCGGCGGCCTGAAAGTTTCCGGCGCGACCGAGACATTCTCCGTGGTCATGGCCGGGGGTTCGGGAAGCCCCGCATACGAATGGCGCAAGGGCACGAGCAGTTCCTATGTCGTGGTGGCCGGCAGCGCGTCGTACACGATTGATTTCGTGAACACGACCCACACGGGGACCTACTACTGCGTGATCACGGAGGGCGCCGTTGTCCGGCAGACGCCGCCGGTCCGCCTGACCGTCGTGCAGACGGGCATCTACTTTGTGCAGCAGCCCAGCGGCGGCAGCAAGTTGAGCGGACAAACCCACACCTTCTCGACGATGGTTCAGGGCGGGGGTCCGGGCCCGTATCAATATACGTGGCGCAAGAACGGGGTGGAGGCGGGCCCGAACAGCCCCACCTGGACCCTGGGCCCGCTTTCCATGGCCGATGCGGGAACCTACACAGTGAGTGCCACCTCCAACGGCGGCGGGGACACGATCACTTCCGGCAACGCCGTGCTGAACGTCACCGCATCCCCCTTCGTCGTGACGCAGCAACCGGCGGGCGGGCAGCGATACGTGGGCCAGGCGCATCAGTTTGCCGTGGGTGTCTCCGGCGGCAGCGGCTCCTTTGTATACGAGTGGCGCAAGAACAACGTCCCGGTGGGGGCGCCCAGCGCCGCCACCTACTCGCTGAATCCGCTGACCCACGCCGACGCGGGCTCGTATGGGTGCGTGATCACCGATACGTACGTTCCGGGCACGCCGGTCAGCACGGATCCGGCGGTGCTGCAGGTGGCCGATCCCATTGAAATCACGCAGCAACCGGCCGGCGCCACGCTGTATGTCGGGGATAACTTCGCCATCAGCGTGGTGGCGCAGGGCGGCTACGGCACGTTCTCCTATCAGTGGCAATGGCGGGGCTTGAATCTGCCCGGCAAGACGCAACCGGTCTATTCCGCCACGGCCACGCTGGGCAACAACGGCCCCTATGCCTGCCGCGTGACCGACGGCATTGGCACGTCGCTGACGTCGGATGAGGCCGTGCTCGTCGTGGTTACGCCGGTGCAGATCACGGGACAGCCGTCCGGCGCGGACCGCTACACCGGCAGTGCGCACACGTTCAGCGTTGCCGCGCAGGGGGGTGCGGGCGCGCTCCACTACGCGTGGCAGAAGGACGGCGTGCCGTTGGGCGCCCCGGACAGTCCGGCGCTCACCGTGGGTCCGCTGGCGCCCGGTGATGCGGGTTCCTATGCGTGCCTCGTGTCCGACGAATACCGGCAGTCGGTGCTGTCCGCCCCGGCCGTGCTGCGCGTAGTGGATCCGCTGTCGTTCGTGCCGCAGCCGGCGAATCCGTCCATTTACGTGGGCGGCGACTACACGCTGAATGCGGTATTCACGGGGGGCATGCCGGACTTCACGTTCCAGTGGCGGAAGGACGGCAATCCGCTTCCCGGCGCCACGGCCGATGCCCACGCCATCGTGTCGGCCGCATCGGACATGCAGGGCAGCTACGATTGCGTGGTTACGGACGCCATCGGCACGGAGTGGGTGTCGGACCCCGTGCTGCTCTCCGTTTGGCCGCATGTCTCGATTGCGATTCCGCCGCAAGAAACCTTCGTCTACACGGGTTCCGCCTGCCAGTTGTCCGTGCTGGCGGCGGGCGGCCAGGGTTCCCTCCATTATGTCTGGCAGCGCGACGGGACGCCCCTCGGCGCGCCCGATGCTTCCATCCTGGAAATCCCGAACGCGTCGGCGGCGGACGCGGGGCTGTATTCATGCCTTGTCTCGGACGAGGCGACGGATGCCGTGGCGTCGGCCGGGGCCGCGCTGCATGTGGCCGACCTGCTGACGGTTGTGTCGCAGCCGGCCGGGGCGATGCTGTATCTGGGGCAATCGCACACGTTCACGATCGAAGTTGCCGGCGGGTTTCCTCCCTACATCTGGCAATGGCATCAGAACGACGCCCCTATTCCCGGCGCGGTGGCGGCGGCGTACGATACCGGCCCGGTCGACGTGAGCGCCGCGGGCGTGTACGCCTGTGTCGTGACGGATCAACGCGGCGCCTCCGTCAGTTCCGACGGCACGGCCGTCCTCACAATTTCGGAAGCGCTGCACATCAATGTGCAGCCCCTGGGTGCGGACAAGTATGCGGGTGAATCGCACACGTTCTCCGTGACAGCCTCGGGCGGCGCGGGCGCAAGGCATTACGACTGGCGCAAGGACGGCGCGAGCCTGGGAGGGCCGGACTCGGCCACGTTCCCCCTCGAAGCGCTGGCCGTAACGGATGCGGGCGAGTACCGCTGCGTTGTCACGGACAGCGGGGGAATGCCCCTGACTTCGGATGCCGCGGTGTTGCGCGTGGCCGAACCCCTGTTCGTGACCGCGGCGCCGCCGAATGCCGACCGGTACGTGGGCGATGATCACGAGTTCAGCACCAGCGTCTCGGGCGGCTACCCGCCGTTGCGCTTTCAGTGGCGCAAAGACGGCGCCGATCTTGCCTCGGCCACGGATGCGAGCCATCTGATGGCGGGCCTGGTCCCGGCCGATGCCGGCGCATACGCCTGTGTCATTCTGGACAGCGTGCGCGGCACGATAACAACGCCGGATGCGATGCTCAGCGTCTCGCCGCACGTGGCCATTGCGCTCCAGCCCTCCGGCGGCGACGTCTACGTGGGCGGCGCGCGATCCTTTTCCATCACGGCCAACGGGGGCATTGGCGCGTTGCACTATCAGTGGCGGAAGGACGGCGTTCCATTCGGCGCCCCGGACGAGCCGATCTACGGCATCAATCCCGTCGCCATCGCCGACGCCGGCGTGTACTCATGCGTGGTTTCCGATGAAGGCAGCGATGAAGTCACTTCAACGGAGGCTCTGTTGCGCGTCGGGGAGCCTTTGCGGATCGCCGGCCAGCCCGAGAGCCTGACCGCCTACGGCGGGGACATGGTTTCCTTTAGTGTCAACGTGTCGGGCGGAATTCCACCGCTGCGCTTTCAGTGGCGGAAGAATGGCGTGGACGAGACTGGGGCAACGGAAGCCACCTATCTCAAAGGGCCGGTGTCCCAGGTGGATGCCGGGGCCTATTCGTGCGTCGTGGCGGATGACGCGGGCACGGCCGCCACCTCGGACAACGCCGCGCTGACGATCTGGAATCGCATCAGCATCAACCTGCAGCCGCAGGGCGCATCGATCTATTCGGGTGGAAGCCACGTGTTCCTTGTGTCCGCTTCGGGCGGCTTCGGGCAACGGCGCTATGACTGGCGCAAGAATGATGTTTCACTGCGGGTATCCACCGACCCCACGTACACGCTCGCCGCGGTGACTCCCTCGGACAGTGGCGATTACACGTGCGTCGTAACCGACTCGGGCACGGACCGCCGGGTGAGTGCGGTCGCGCCGCTGGCGGTGGCGGATCATCTGCAAATTACGGGCCAGCCGCAAGCCGCCCATCTGGCCGCCGGCCAATCGCACGTGCTCGCCGTGGCGTGGAACGGCGGACTTCCTCCCTTGAGCTTCCAGTGGAGCAAAAACGCCGTGGCGATCGGGGGCGCCACTTCCGCCACGCTCACGTTGAGTCCGTTGACGCTGGCGGATGCCGGAACCTATATGTGCCGCGTTCGCGATGCCCGGACGGACGATCTGAGCACGCACACGGCGGCGTTGACCGTGCTGGCGATCACCACCCAGCCCGCGGGCGCCGTCCGGCGGGTCGGCGAGCATTTTACTTTCACGATGACCGCCGCGGGCGGTTCGGGCGTGCTGCAGTATGACTGGCGCCTGAACGGCAACAGCCTGCACGCGGCGAGCGCGCCCAATCTCGCGCTGGGTCCGCTGGCCCCGGCGGATGCCGGCGCCTACACGTGTGCCGTCAGCGACGACGCGGGCGCGGGCCTGATTTCCAACGAGGCCTATCTTCAGGTTTCGGACAATCCCATACTGTTCAACGGCCAGCCCGCCGGCGGCAACAAGTACGCGGGCGAGACCCAGGTGTTCTCCGTGTCGGTTTCCGGCGGCGTACCGCCGTACCGCTATCAATGGCAACACAATGCGGGGGCGGGCTTCACGGATATCAGCGGCGCCACGCAGGCCTCGCTGACGTTGAGCCCGCTTGCCCTCTCGCAGGCCGGCCAATACCGGTGCATGGTCCGCGATCAGGTGGATCAGCAAGCTTCCTCCGAGACCGCCGCGTTGGCCGTGGCGGACCCCCTTGCCATCCAAGCGCAGCCGCTCGCCGCCGACCGCTACGTGGGGCAGAACGTGACGTTCAGCGCCGGCGTGTCCGGGGGCCTCGGCACGCTGCAATACCGGTGGTGGCGCGATGCCACCCCGCTGAGCGGCAGTGCCGCCTCGATCACCCTGGGCGCCGTCGCGCTGGCCGATGCCGGCAGCTACAGTTGCGTGATCACGGACGCGCGCAGCAGCCTCACAACCGATGGAAAGGCCGTATTGCGCGTGGGCGCGCCGCTGGCCATTACCCAGCAACCGGCCGGCGGCGACAAGCCGGCCGGCTCCTCGCACACCTTCAGCGTGCGCGTTTCGGGAGGAATCGCGCCGGTCAGGTATCAATGGCGGAAGAATGGGGCGGAGATTCCGGGCGCGGCCGCGTCCAGTTATGTCCTGGGCACACTGCAACCCTCCGATCAAGGGGAATACGTGTGCGCGGTCCGTGACGATGCGGGCATGGAACTCCTGACCGCGCCCGCCACGTTGACGGTTCTGTTGTCGCTGACGATTACGCAGCAACCCGCCGGCGGGAACATCTATCTGGGCCAATCCAAGACTTTCCTGATCCGGACGTCGGGCGGCATGGGCGCCGTGCATTATCAATGGCGGCGGAATGGCGTGCCCGTGGGCAACGACCGCGCCTACTATTCGCTGGCATCGGCGGCGGCAATCGATGCCGGAACGTATACGTGCGAAGCCGCGGACAGCAGTACTTCTGTGATGAGCGCGGCCGCGGATCTGTCCGTGACGCCGCATCTCAACATCACCGGGGAACCCAGCGGCGCGAACAAGTACGTGGGCGCGTCACACACGTTTGAGGTGAAGGTGAGCGGTGGAATCGCGCCCATCAGTTATCAGTGGTACAAGGGCGCGAACGCCCTTGCCGGCGCGACGAATGCCCAGTATGCGATTGCATCGATTACGCTGGCGCATCAGGGCTTGTATCGGTGCCAGGTGCGCGATGCGGGCACGGACTCCAAGAGCACGAACCCGAACAACGGCGCGTTGCGCGTGGGTGATCCGCTCCGCATTCTCACGCCGCCGCAGCAGGTATTCCGGGCGGTGGGCGAAACGATACAACTCAGCGTTTCGACCAGCGGCGGCCTCGGCACCCTGCGTTATGCCTGGCTGCATGACGGGGCGCCGGTCAACGCGGGTTCTTCGTTCAGCCTCGGACCGCTTACGGCGGCGGATGCCGGAAGTTATGCCTGCCGGGTCACGGATGATGTGGGCACGCTCGACTCGGGGACCTTGCTTGACCTCAGCGTTGGAGAAGCGCTCGTCATCCTGGCGCAGCCGCAATCCGCATGGATGCGGTCGGGCGAAGCGGCGGAGTTCCGCATCGACGCCCGGGGCCTGGGAACGCTCCGCTACGTGTGGACGAAAGAGGCGGGGAAGACGACGGTCGGCGGAAACGCACCGGTGCTGACGATTGCCCGCCTGGCCCTGAGCGACGCAGGCGCCTATCGATGCACTGTGACAGACGCCTCCGGCGCGAGCCTCAGCAGCGAAGCGGCCCTCCTGACCGTCACGTATCAGCCGATGTACTTTCTCCAGCAACCGCAGGGGGGGACCACCGCGGCCGGGTTCCCGTTCACGTTCCGGGTCGAGGTCGCGGGCGGCAGCGGGCCGTTGAGCTATCAGTGGAAGAAGGATGGCCTCCGCTATCCCGACAGCCCCGACGGGCCGATCTTTGCCCTGTTGCCCGCCGAGGAGGACGATGCGGGCGCGTACACCTGCGAGGTTTCCGACGATATCTACACGGCAGCGTCCGCGAAGGCCGTGCTGAAGACGGATGCCCGGGTGCCATTGGCCACGCCGGGGGTCCTGGCCCTGTTGGCAGCGCTCAGTGCCGCGACGGGGGCCGGGCTTCTTCGCCGGGCCGGTACTCGCGTTCGAGATGGGCGCGGATCTCGGGCTCCGTGAGCCACACCGGCTTCAGCTTCTCCCCGGCAAAGAGCGGGGCCTGATCGGCATAGTGCGGGGAACGCGCATCGAGGGTGGCCGAACCGAATTGATGCACGCTTTGTGAGGAGACCTTCCCCAACGGGTCCCATTCCACGAGGAGGATGTAGCAGTCGCCGTTGACGCCGCTGAACGTGCCGTCCGGCTGGAGGGTGACGTCCACGGCGCGGAGGCAATCGGGCCCTCCGCCGAGTCCAAGATTCACCTCACCCCGGTGCAGGCGCATCATCTGCTCCCAGGGAAGGTTCAGGCGGCCGTGGTGCTTCATCAGCGTCGTCACGGCCTTGCGAAGCCCTTCCATCGGGTCGCCGTTGGGCGCTCCGGACTTCTCGTGGCTTGTGAAGTACGCGGAGGTGAGCACCCCCAGCGGCGCCGCGGTATTGTCCCGGTCAACACTCCGGTTCCAGCCGCGCAGCAGCGCGATTCCCTGCCGCATCAACGGTTCTTCCGGCACGGGCGCCTCCAGCAGCTTCTTCAAGGAAATCGCCATCCACGAGGCCTCCGAGTAGGCCTTGTCGTACTTGTAGCGGAAGAACTCCTCCCGCGTGATCGAGGGATCCGCGCCATACGTCTCGAGCGCGCGCAGCGCCCGGTTCGTCATGTGCGTCTCGATGCCCATGGATGCGGGAAATGCCTCGGGCCGGGGATTGCCCGGGCCATCGGTGCTCTGAAAGGGCGAACTGTTGCAGGATTGGAGGAAGCCGGAGGGCGGATTGAGCACCTGAGGGATCTGCTCGAAGGGATATACCTGGTTCCAGATGGCCTTCGATGTGTCGCCCGGGAGCACCTCCTGCCAGGGGTAGCCCTCCGCGCGAACCGGGAAACGCCCGTTGTAGAGATAGAGGAGGTTGCCCCCCTTGTCGGCGTAAACCGTATTGAGCGAGTCCAGTTTCTGCAGGCGCATCGCGTCCAGGAACTCGTTCACGTCGCGGGCCTTGTTCATGCGGTACCACTGTTCGATCTGGCCAATCTCGCCATAGCCCGCGAAGCGGAGGGCAAAGACGCCGTCCGGACTACGCATGGCCGGCCCGTGGACCGACCACAGCATTTCGCGTTTGACTGTCCAGTGGATGGGCCCCCACAGGCGGACCGTTATCTTCGCGTCGCGCCGTTCAAAATCGCGCCATGCCCCGTCAAGCTTGTATTGATTCGGGTTTTCGGGATTGATCTCGAGCGCGTATACGTCCGCGAGGTCCGGACGGTTGATCGTGTGGCACCAGCCCTTATTTTCGTCATGGCCGAGGAAGATCATCGGCCCGCCCGGGAAGGTGCCGCCCGTCATGTTCCAGCCGGTTTCGCTGTGCAGGTGTGCCTCGTAGAACGTGACCGGACCCGTCCAGGGCATGTGCGAATTGACCGCCAGCCGCGTGCAGCCGTCCGCCGAGCGTTTCGGGCCGACCGCCCAGGCATTTGACCCGATCTCGCCGTGTGGCGCGAAGGGATTGCGCCCGGGAAGAAGGGCGGTTTCGACGCCATTCTTCGTGACAGTCAGCCCGCGCTCGTGCACGACGCGCTGAAGAACCTCCTGCAGATCGTAGAAGAAGGGGGCCTTGAACGCGCTGGCTGCGGCGATGTCCACGCCGGTCACGGGCAGCGGCAGATCGGGCATCCGGTCGCGGTGCAGTGCGGCAAAGTGGTTGATGCCCTCGGCGTAGGCCTCGAGCAGGGCCCGGGTGTCCGGGGCGAGATCCGTCTCATAGCGTGCCTGGGCAAACTCGCGCACCTGAAACCACTGAACCAGATAATCGACCTTCGCCCATTCCTTGCCGCGCGCGGCCGCGAGGCGTGCGCGTGCAATGAGGCAATTGTCCTCCATGTTCTGCCAGTCGTCCTCGCAATGGGCGTAGGCCAAGCCGTAGGCCGTGTCCGTGTCGCGCTTCCCGAAGATGTGGGGCACCCCCCAGGTGTCGCGGAGAATGCGCACGTCGTACTTGCCCGGCGGCGGGATGAACTGCGCCAGGTTGGCGCGGACCGCAAACGAAAACAGGACATAGCCCCCCCCGGTCAGCAGGCAGGCCGCAAGTCCAAGACGCACGGCAAGACGGCGCATAGGCCCGGTCCCTCTCTTCCCCCTTTAGATGGGCCGAATGGACGCTGGGTTTCACATTACAGGAAATTACCCGGCATTCCGGCAGATGCGGAACCCCGTGTCCGGGGTACTCCACGTGGAACGATTCCAGGTGCGGAACGCGGAGCGGCACAGGCTGGCCTTGCTGCGGAAAGCGCCCCCGCGGCGCACCCGGTGCGTTCCCGTCTCGGGCCCTTGCGGGTCCTCACTCGGACTCACGGCGTAGTAGTCCTCGGCAAACCAGTCCTGGCACCACTCGAGCACATTGCCGTGCATGTCATGCAGGTTCCAGGCGTTGGGCAGCAACTGGCCCACGGAAATCGATTCGTAGTGCAGTAAATCGGTGAAGCACCATCCGTAGTCGAGGAACTGCTCCAAATCGTCGCCGTAGCAGAATTCCGTGGCGCTGCCCGCGCGGCATGCGTATTCCCATTCGGCTTCCGTCGGGAGCCGGAAATCTCCCTCGCCCAAAGTGTTCAGGCGTGCCAGAAATTCCTGGGCGCCGTATTTGATCACGCCCTCTCCGGTGCTGCCGTTCTCCCAGGGCACTTGCTCGACCGGCCGCGTGTCATCGGGATAGTACGACGGATTACTGCCGATGACTTGCCTCCACTGTGCCTGGGTAATCTCGTACTTGCCCATCCAGAATCCGCGGGTGATCGTCACCGCATGTTGGGGGTGTTCCGGAATGAAGTAGTCGATGCGATCGCCATACGCCTCCGCCAGCTCTTCGGCACTCCTGGCGTTGCCCATAAGGAAACTGCCCGCGGGAATCCACACAAACTCGATGTCCGCAAACACGCGTGATTCGCCCGGTTCGGGTTCTGGCTCTCCTTCACCTTCACCTTCACCCTCGCCCTCGCCCTCACCCTCACCCTCACCCTCGCCCTCGCCCTCACCCTCACCCTCGCCT
>CAILVY010000273.1 GCA_903837785.1 Candidatus Hydrogenedentota bacterium | reverse complement strand
GCCTCGACGCATCTCGACCCGCAATCGGTCGCAAAGCAGAAGGCGGAACTGGACTTCCGCGCCGCCGGCAAGGAGCGCCGCTATTCCTGGGACTACGACGAACAGATGGACATTTTTGTCGCCAAGCGCGACGGCTCGAACGTGCGGCAACTCACCCGCGAACTGGGCTACGATGCGGAGGGGTCGTTCTCGCCCGACGGGAAGCTCATTGTGTTCTGCTCGCTGCGGGACGCCTATCCGACCAACAAACTCTCGGCGGCGGACCTCAAGCGACTGGAAACCGATCCCGCCTACTTCGGGGAAATCTACCTCATGCAAGCCGACGGCACGAACGTGCGCCGCCTCACGCACTCGCCCGGCTACGACGGCGGGCCGTTCTTCTCGGCGGACGGCAAGAAGATCATCTGGCGACGCTTCACGGAAAAAGGCGACACCGCGGATGTCTTCACCATGAACACCGACGGCAGCGACCAACGGGCGCTCACCGAATTCGGCGCTATGTCCTGGGCGCCGTTCTTCCATCCGTCCGGACGCTACGCGATTTTCACGGCGAACAAGCTGGGCTTCGCTAACTTCGAGTTGTTCATCGTGGACTCCGAAGGCACGCGTGAGCCGGTGCGCGTCACGTTCACCGACGGCTTCGATGGCCTGCCAGTCTTTTCGCCCGACGGCACGAAGCTGGCCTGGACCTCTGGCCGCACGGCGGATAGCAAAGCGCAAATCTTTCTGGCTGACTGGAATCACGCCGCCGCACTGGAAGCCCTGAAGGAAGCCCCGCCCCGCCAGGCTGCCAAGGCCGCAATCGCTCACGCAACCAGCGAACACGCCGAGCCTCCCACCACCGCCACCACCGCCACCACAGTCACGCACCACGCAACACGCATCACGCAACCCTTCACCCCCGCCATCACCACCAACGACCTCCACGCCATCGTCGCCCACCTCGCCTCCGACGAACTCGAGGGGCGGCTCGCTGGTTCGCGCGGGGCGGAGCTTGCCTCCGATTACATCGCGACACAGTTCAAACGCATTGGCCTCCAACCGGTCGGCACGAACCAGGGATTCTTCCAAAGCTATGAGTTCAATGCCGGCGCACGCGTCCTGACCAACGCCAACAAGCTCGTCGTTACGCCGGTCGGCGGCACGGCGCAGGAGTTCGAGGTTGAGAAGGACTTCCGCCCGTTGGCTTTCACGGCGAACGCCGAGGTGGAGGGCGAAGTGGTTTTCGTCGGTTACGGACTGAGCGTTCCGGGCAAGCTGGGTGAGGGCTACGACTCCTATGCTGGAGTCAACGTCTCGAACCGCATCGCGCTGGTGCTCCGTTACGTGCCGGAGCAGGTGGAGGCCAAGCGGCGTGCCGAATTGAATCGCTACGCCGGGGTGCGCTACAAAGCCATGCACGCCCGCGAGCACGGGGCGAAAGGCGTGATCTTCATCACTGGCCCGACGTCGCCCAACGCCGGGGAGTTGCTGAAGATGAGTTCCGACAGCAGCCTGTCGGGTTCGGCGATTCCCATGATCTCGGCCAGCAGCAACGTCATCGCGTCGCTCTTCGCCGGCTCAAGCAAGGATCTCGGCAAGCTACAGGCCGGGTTGGACATCGAAAACCCGCACGCGGAAAGCAGCGTGGTGCTGACGAATGTCCGAGTCCGGCTCGCGGCGGGCGTCGAGCACATCCGCAAGACTGACCGCAATGTGCTGGGCCAGTTGCCGCCGGGCGCGCCCACGGCGGGCGCAGCGGAACCGCAGTATTTGTTGCTCGGGGCGCACTACGATCATCTCGGCCACGGCGAAACCGGCGCGATGAATCGTAAGGGCGAGGAAGGGATGATTCATTACGGCGCGGACGACAATGCTTCCGGCGTAGCCACGGTGCTCGAATTGGCGGAGGCGCTGGCGGCGGAACGGCAGCAAAACCCCACGGCGTTTCCGCGCGGCCTGATCTTCGCCGCGTGGGCCGGCGAGGAAATCGGCAGCCTCGGCTCGACGCGATTTGCGGACAATCCGCCGCTACCCATGACGAACGTGGCGGCATATTTGAACTTCGACATGGTGGGCCGTCTGCGCGACAACAAGCTCACGATCCAAGGCATCGGTTCGTCGCCCGTTTGGCCCAAGCTCATCGAGAAGCGCAACGTGGCCGCTGGTTTTCAACTCACGCTGCAAGAAGACCCCTACCTGCCGACGGACACCACGGCGCTCTACGTCAAAGGCGTGCCGGTCCTGGAGTTTTTCACCGGCAGCCACGAGGACTATCATCGGCCAACTGACAAGCCGGAGACGCTGAACTACGAGGGCACGGAACGCATTGCGAAACTGGCGCGCGGCATCGTGCTTGATCTCGAAAAAGGCGAGCGGCCCGCCTACGCCCAAGTCGCGCGCAAAGACACCGGCGGAGGCGGTCGCGAAACGCTCCGCGCCTACCTCGGCACAATCCCCGACTACGCCGCCGAAGCGCAGGGCGTGAAGTTAAGCGGCGTGCGCGCCGGCGGCCCGGCGGACAAGGCGGGGCTGAAGGGCGGCGATTTGATTGTAGAATTCGCCGGCACGAAGATCGCCAACGTGTATGACTACACCTACGCGATGGACGCGGTGAAAATCGGGAAACCGATCACGGTCGTAGTGATGCGTAATGGGGAGCGCGTGAGCCTGAGTGTTACGCCAGAGGCGAGGAAGTAGCCACGGGGCATGCGCTCACGGATCGAGCCTTCCTCACTACAAATGCACCCGCATGGCCGCCAGAACAGCCAATGGAGCTGGCAACACGCAGCTTTGAAGACGACCCGTTTTTCGACCGGCGTTTACACTGAAGCCCGCGTCCAGGCAGTACAGGCAGGCCCCGAACACTTTCGGCGGAGAGCCAAGGTCACCCAGGCTGATCTCCCCTCCCGGGCGACTCCCGGAGAAGTCCACGGGCCGCGCTGCGCCTGGCCGGTGCCAAGGGGCAGCAGGGAGCAGGAGGGGAACTCTGAAGGGCTGCAATGGCGCCCGCCCCCATGATCCCATTGCCAATCAGGAGCCTCACGGCACCGAACTCGCTACCCTCATCGCCCACGGGAGCAACAAGGCGCTCTGGGATTCCAATCTCCCGATCCTCGACAGGCCGGGGACTTCCGCGTTCCGGCGTAGATGCCCTTCCAGGATGACCACGGTGCCATTTTGCCAAGGGTTGGCGGGTTGGCCTGAGACCGCCAAGTTGCCCAAGTCTCACTCCAGGTGAGTCAGGGAGGGTTGCACCGGCCGCGCTGCGGCCTGCTGGT
>CAILVY010000272.1 GCA_903837785.1 Candidatus Hydrogenedentota bacterium | reverse complement strand
CGGCGAGGGTGCCGGGCAGGTTGTTTTCCTGGAGGCGCGTCACTTGATGGGCGTAGTAGAAGGCAAGGTTCACGATGATGAGCGCAATCAGGCCCAGGACGAGATACGTGGAGAAATGATCCGAGTTCAGGAAAGGGTCTTCGATAATCAAGTTGCCGTGATAGCGGAAAGACACGTTGTCGATGGCGGCCTGTTCCTTGCATCCACGAAACCCGGGGGTGCAGAAGAGGGGCAACTGGATGGGCCCCACCTCCACGGGCTGCCCGCCGATTTCCAGTGTCGCGCCCGAATCCGCCCTGTGGAATCGGAAATGAACCCAGTCGTTGAATGCGAAATCGGGGATCGCGAGCTCGCGTTGCTCAATGAATTCGCCGTCGTTCCGGGCAACGAAGTATACGTTTTTCAAATCAGTATTGGCGCTGATGCGAATGCCGGAGAACTGGTCCCGGCCCTTGTCGAGGATGAACGCGAAATAGGCACCCTCCACGAGGAGGAAATCGAAGTCCGCGCTGTCGTATTCCATGCGGTCCTTGGCGACGACTTCCTGATAGCCGTGCCATGCGTCCAGATTCAGGCGGCATCGTGCCAAGCCTTGTGTTCGCCGCATGAACGAGGACGCTCCCATCACTTTCAGGGCGAGGGACTCTTTTGTGGAGACCCAGTTTCCATTGTTGACGAGCGTGTTTTCGAGCAGGAGCCCTGAGAACGCGAGGCAGGCCGCAGTGCAGGCGAGCGCCGCAAGCAGCGCCACACGGATCCGCAACCACCGGCTTCGCGTCCACAGTTTATGCAGCATGAACGGCCTCAAGATTGGCCCACGGACGGGCCGTCGGGCAGAAAGGGCGATTATGACAAAGGGCTTCCGGAACAGTCAAAGCAGGATGCGCAAACCGCGCGAGGTGATATTGACGCCGATCACCTCCAGTGCTATGCTCGTGCCGTTCGCGTCACGGGCCGGAGACAGTGTGGAGGAGGCATCCTCGTTTTCGGCGCGTGGGTGCGGGCATGAATCGGAAGGAAAGGGAAGCCACGATGAGCACGACTATGCAGCGCCGCCAATTTCTCCAGACCGCAGCCGCCGGAGCCGGATTGCTCATCTTGCCAAGCGGCACGATCTTCGGGGCGAATGCCCCCAGCAACAAGCTCAATATCGCGCTGGTTGGCGCGCATGGGCGGGCCACGGCGCACTATGACGGCCTCGCGGGGGAGAACGTCGTTGCGTTGTGCGACGTGGATGAGAAGCATCTGGATCTTGCCTCGGAGAAGTTCCCGAAGGCGAAGCGCTATGTGGATTGGCGGAAATGCCTGGAGCAGAAGCACCTCGACGCGGTGGTGTGCTGCACCACGGACCACACGCACGCGTTCGTGGCGAATTGGGCCTTGAATCGCGGGCTGCATGTGTACTGCGAGAAGCCGCTGGGGAATTGCGTCGAGGAAGCGCGCATCGTTCGCGCGACGTATCTCAAGAACAAGAGCAAGCTGGCGACGCAGGTGGGAACGCAACGGCACGCGTATGAGAACTTCAACCGGGTTCGGGAGCTGATTCTCGACGGGGCGATCGGCGAGTTGAAGGAAGCCTGCGCGTGGGGCAACCGTCAGATTCGCCGGCCTGGCTATCTGCCGCCCGAGGGCAAGCCGCCCAAGACGCTCCACTACGACTTGTGGATCGGGCCGTCGCCGATGCACCCGTACAATCCCGGTTACTTCTCGGGGCAGCCCGGCGCGAATTGCCTCCAGTGGAATATGTATTGGGATTTCGGCACGGGCCAAATCGGGGATATGGGGAGCCACACGATGGACCTGGCCTGGAACGCGCTGGATGCGGGCCTGCCGACGGCGGCCGAGGCTACCGGCGACGCGTTCAATCCGGAAGTGACGCCGGTGGAACTGAAGATGACGTTTCAGATTCCCGCGAACGAGTGGCGGCCCGCGATTCCGGTCACGTGGTATCAGGGCGGCGCCATGCCCGACTCGCCCATTGACTGCATCGATCTCAAGAAGATCGGGCACGGCGCGATGTTCAAAGGCTCCAAGGGCTTCCTCGTGGCGGATTTCGAACGGCGCATTCTGCTGCCCAATGAGGAAGGCGCGGACATGACGTACTACAACCGGCGTCCCGGCGAGAAGCTGCTGCCGCCGATTCACCACTTCCAGAAGGAGTGGTTCAATGCGTGCAAGGGCGATCTGAAGACCTCCTGCGATTTCGACTACAACGGGCGCATGATCGAGATGATGCTTCTGGGCCTTGCGGCTTACCGGGCGGGCAAAGCGCTCGAGTACGACGGCGCGAACGGCCGTGTCACGAACGACGCCGGGGCCGACAAGTTTCTCCGCCGCGATTACCGCAAGGGCTGGACGCTGAACGGGTGAGGCCGGGCGGCCGCGTTCTTTGAGGCGATCGCGCGAGGCGGGCGAGGCCGCCGCAGCCGGGCTTTCCATGCGTGCGGTGGGGCTCGGGCGCGGGTATTCCCAAATCCGGGGCGGGCGGGTGTGTCCGCTGCGGTGACACCTTGACAAATTCTGACACTGTGTCATAGGATGAGGGCATGGAAACGGCGGCACGCAGACAGCGGGACTTGCGGCAGCGGGAGACGTTGTTTCTGGACCGCGCGCGGAAGTTTCTGCTGAGCCACGGGTATCACGGCCTGACGATGGACCGGATTGCGCAGGCCACGGGCTATTCACGGGGGACGATCTATCAGCATTTCCGTTCGAAAGAAGACATCATCGTCGCGTTGATCAACCGCGGGATGGCGCAGCGGCTGTCGATGATTGAACGGGCGGCAGGGTTCCAGGGCCGGACGCGGGAACGGATGCAGGCGGTGGGGGAGGCGGTGGACCTCTTCATGCGGCTGTATCGTGACGATGCGCGGGTGGCGTATTTGGGGAATGCGGAGGCAGTGATGCAGAAGGCGTCGGAGGCGTCGTTGAACACGATGAAGGGGCTGTTGCATCAGACGACGGCGATCGCGACGGGGATTGTGCGGGAGGCGATCGAGGTGGGGGATCTGACGTTGAAGCCTCCGGCGACTCCCGAGATCCTGATATTCAACCTGTGGGCCATCACGGAGGAGGGCCATGCTTCCGGCATGATGTGGACGCCGCCATCGGAACTGGGGGTGAGCAATCCGCTCGATGCGGTGATTAACGGATGCGAGATGCTGTGTGATGGCTATGGCTGGCGGCCCTTGTCGCACGAGTGCAACTATTCGGCGGCGCGTCAGCGGATCCTGGGAGAGATATTTCCGGAGGAATCGCGGAAACTCGGCATTCTGGATGCCGATTGGAGGGGAAGGCGCAAGAACAGGGTAGTTTCGAACTGAACGGAAGGAGGTGAGTGCGGGCAAGGGTGTGCGACTGGGTGGGAGCGCTGGGGTGTGAGACCGCTCCCGGAATCATTCCATGATTGTGGCGACAAACAAGGAGATCCCGGCGTATGCGACACAAAGGATTTACCCTGATTGAGCTGCTGGTCGTGATTGCGATCATCGGCATTCTGGCGGCCATTTTGCTGCCCGCGTTGGCGCGGGCGCGCGAGGCGGCCCGGCGATCGAGTTGTCAGAACAACCTGAAGCAGTTGGCGCTGGTGGCGAAGATGTACGCGAACGAGGCCGGGGGCATGAAATGGCCTCGGGTGCAGGGGAATCCGCCCTGGGCGGCGAACACGTCCCTGGTCGATCCCTGCGACTATGTGATTACGCAGTTCACGTTCAACATGCTGTCCAGCGCGATTTACCCGGAATACCTCACGGATACGCATGTGCTCTACTGTCCTTCGGACCCGCACGACACGAACAATGAGAACCCGGCGTACGAACTGAAGAGCAAACCGGGCCAGGTGTGCCCATTTGCGGGCTTCCTGTCCCACACGGACGTTTCGTATGATTACCTGGGCTGGGTGATCGATCGCGCGAAGGACACGGATCCTTCCGCGCCGTTTGCCGTGCCGCCGGGCCCGCTATTCGACGCACCGCTGCAACTGATCGATGGATTTGCGAAGATCTCGCAGATGCTGGACCCGAATTCCGATCCGCAACTCTGCGAGAACGACGTCGAGGTGACGGAGGGGAACGGGAATGGCGGCGGCAAGACGCTGTATCGGATTCGCGAGGGGATTGAGCGCTTTCTGATCACGGATATCAACAACCCGGCGGCATCCGCGATGGCGCAGAGCACGCTTCCGGTGATGTGGGACATGATCAGCGCGGATCCGCAGAGTTTTGCCACCTTCAATCACGTGCCGGGCGGAGCCAACGTGTTGTACATGGACGGCCATGCGGAATGGATCCGTTATCCGGCACCGGACCGCTTCCCGTGCACGAAGTCTTGGGCGCTGTTGTTCTCGGCGGCGGCGTCGCAGGTCATGTAATCCAGGGAAGGTCCTGACAGGCGGTTCCGGCGCAGAGAGTCAATGCCGGAAACGCAGGCAGCGCTTGTTAGAGAGGGGCGTGCGAGTTCGCATCGCGCGCCCCTCGTGTTCCGTCGGCAGGGGGTGTCACCCAGGGACGATGGAACGGGTCGAAGAGCCAGGAGGTAGTGAGATGAGCCCGTCATTTCGGTGGTTGATGAGTATTGCCGTGTCCGCACTGGCGTGTCAGAGCCATGCCGCGGGCCTGCTCTCCCTGGAACGGATGGGCGCCGGGGCGGCGGCCGGCTGGCGCGTCCAGGGGGAAGGTTACACCTGGGAGGCGGAGCGGGACAGGGGGCCGTTGGGGTCGGGGGCGGGCCGGATCGCGTTTGCCGGGAAGGGCTCACTGGAACTCGATTCCCCGGCACGGGCGCTGCGCGCGGACGTGCCACATCGGATCTCGCTGTGGCTGAAGTCGGAACCGGTCGGGGCAGTGGTGGAGTTGCGTCTGGGGGACAATGATCACGACAACAAAGTGTTTCTTTCGCAGTCGTTTACGGCCACCGCGAAATGGCAACGGGTGCAACTGGATGGCGTGCCCGGGGCGGCGGTGAAGGGGCGATACTGGCTCAACGTGCGGATGCGTGGCGAGCATGCCACGCTGTGGGTGGACGGGCTTTGGCTGGGCGAATGCGCGGGCGCGGGCAAGGATTGGAAGGCGCCGGTGCATTCGGCGGGAGTGGTTCTCACGCCGGAGGCGCCGTGGGGTCTGGTGACCGGGGCTGAGGTGATGCGCGTCCGGGCGCGGGTGGTGGGGGTGACGAAGGCGGGTTGCGGGCTGCGGTTGCGTGCGGTGAACACGAGCGGCGCTTCGCAGGACCTGGCGACGATTCCGCTGGACACGGCGGGGGTCTGGGACGGCCAGTTTGAGGTGCCGGGTCCGGTTGCGGACGTTTATGGAATGCTTCGTGTCGAGGCGGTGGCCGTGGACGCGCAGGGGAAGGCGCTGTCGCCGCCGGCGGAGACACTGCTGGCGCGGGCGCCGGCGCCGGTGCCGGGCCCTTTGCCGGATTCGCCGTTCGGGGTGCATGTTCAGATGAAGGATCCCGATCTTTCCGTGGCGGCGAAACTGGGCTACAAGTGGTGCCGGATTCACGATGCTTCGGGGATCACGAAATGGGCGTACGTCGAGCCGGAACCCGGGAAATGGACATGGTTCGACGAGCAGGTGGCCACGGCGCGTTCGCATGGGCTCAGTGTGGTGGGATTGCTGGACGGAGCGCCGAAATGGGAAAGCGGGGATCCGGACGAGGGGTATTGGAGCATCTATCACGCGCCCGCGAAGGTAGAGGATTGGCGGGCGTACGTCCGGCAGGTGACGGGGCACTATGCGGGCGCGATCGACGAGTGGGAGGTGTGGAACGAGCCGTGGAATATGTACGGCTTCTTTCAGGGCGGGTCCGTGCCGCAGTATGCGGCATTGATGCGCGCGGCCTACGAGGAAGCCAAGGCCGTGAATCCCGCCTGCACGATTGTCGGGATTGACACGTACCCGGGCTTCTGGGAACAGGGGGTGCTCGCATTCGGCGGTTATCGTTTTTATGACGTGGCTTCGTGGCACCGCTATGACTCGAATCTCTCGGGGCGGATGAACGACCCGATTTCGCGGGTGAACGAGCGGATCAATGCGGAGCAGTCGAAGTATGGGCCTGCGAAGCCGTTGATTTGTTCGGAAGGCGGGATTGACGTGACGCCGTTCCACGGATCCTTCTTTTCGTTTGCGGACCCGGCCCTGTTTGGCACATGGGAGCGCGGGGCCGATGCGTATCCCCGAATGTATCTGAGCATTCTTGCGGCGGGCAGCAAGCGGTTCATTTCCTACTCGATCCATTCGCTTCCGAGACACGGATTGTCCACGCACAACATGGTTGAGCCGAACTGGCTTTTGCGCCCGCTGCACCTGGCGCTGTCCGGGCTGGCGCATTTCATTGAGGGCGCGCATTTCGAGAAGCGGGTGGCGCCCGCGCCCGACGTGACCGCGATGCTCTTCTCGCAACCCCATCCCCGGGACTTCGCTTCGGGGCCTTGCACGATAGCGGTGATTTTTGCGGACGGCGAGGAACCTGAGGCGCTGCTTCGGCCGTTGCCCGAGGGCGTGAAGTGCTTTGACCGGTTCGGAAACGCCGCGCCGGTTCCGAACGAGTCCACGCGCGCGCCGCTGTATGTCGTTGCGGAGGGGGAGGCGGCGGAACGCCTGCGGAAGGATCTGGAGCAGGCGCCGGAACAGGAGAGCCGGTCGCAAGGGGTGGACGGCCTCCTGGGCGACTCGATCTCATTGATGAAGAAGGGCGGGCCGGTTCCGCGGAATCTGTTCAGCAGCCAGACGTCCCTTGCAGTGTTTCGGAGCGGTTCGGAGCTGGCCGTGGCGCGGCGCAATGATCTTGCGAAGAACGCCGCGGGATTCGTGTTGCCCGAGGACGCACACATCACCGGAACCGATATCCGGCCGGCCGGCCTGTTCAGTGTGGGTTCGGCAGACATTGAAACGTCCAAGGGCCCGTTGCGCGCCACGTTCGGCGCGACGCAGGACGGCCCGGGCGGGTTGTGGCGTTACACGTGCCTTACTCTGTTGCCGAAGACGGGCGCCGATGCGACGCAGCGTGAGGCGGTACTGGAAGTGCTTCGGCTGTGGGAAGGCTGTTTGATGGAGGGGCATACGCGCAAGCTGCACCGGAATCTGTATCACGGCCCGTGCGCGGTGGCGGCCAACACGCTCAACGGCGAGTATTTCACGTTCGACAATCCCGAGAATCTCATCACGATGCTGAACACGGCGGTGATCTGGGGGCCGGCCGGCAAGTCCAAGATGCACTTCGATTCCGTGGACATTCACGGCAACGTGGCGACGGTGGTGGGGCGCTGGAGCATTCAGTCCATCGCTTTTGGCATCGGCATCTATCAGTTCGTCGCCACGCTGATCGAGGAAGACGGCGTGTGGGGGGTGGCCTCGCTCTGCGTCAGCGCCCCCTAGTTGGCGGTGGGTTTCCCTTCGCTGCACCCACCCGTGGGCAGTGAGTGGCGGGTTCACGAGGAGGCTTTTGAAACGTTTTCGGAGGTTTCTATAGACTGACGCGCATTCCCAAGCGGGAGAAGGGCACGCGGATGGCAATGACCGGTGTAGAACGCATGCGCAATGTTCTTGCGAGGCAACCCGTGGACCGGATCGGGTTGTATGAGCATTTCTGGGGGGACACGCTGTCGCTGTGGACGAAGCAGGGGCACCTCGGCGCAGGGGAAAGCCTGGAGGATCATTTCGGTTTCGATTTGCAGTCCGTCTGGCCGTTCAATCTGACGGCGAAGCTTGATGTTGAGCCGGTGATCGTGGAGGAGACGGAGGAGACAATTCTTGCCCGCGACGGCAACGGCGCGCTTTTGCGCCGCAGCAAGACGCATGACACGACGCCGGAGCACGTGGACTTTGCCGTGAAGGATCGCGCGGGGTGGGAGGAGCACATCAAGCCTTTTCTGACGCCGGACCGCGCGCGGATCAATTTCGAGGGGTATCGCGCGGCACGGCAGCTTGCCGCGGAGAAGCAGCGCTTCTTCACCTGGGGCGGTGTCGGCGTATTTGAACTGATGCATCCGGTGTGCGGTCACGAGTACATGCTGATGGGGATGGCCATGGATCCGGACTGGGTGAAGGACATGGTGCTGACGTTTGCCCGGGTGACCACGCAGTTGATGGAGATACTCTTCGAGGAGGAAGGTTGGCCGGATGGGTTCTGGTTCTACGAGGACATGGGCTTCAAGGGGCGTCCGTTCATTTCTCCGGGCATGTACCGCGAGATCGTTCAGCCGGGCCACCAGCAGACGATTGCCGTCGCCAAGCGCCGGAAACGCCCGGTGATCATGCACTCGTGCGGTTATGTGGCGCCGCTGGTTCCTGGGATGATTGAGTCGGGCGTTGACTGCCTTCAGGTCATCGAGGTGAAGGCGGGCATGGATTTGCTGCAACTGTACCGGGACTATGGGGACCGGCTGTCCTTCATGGGGGGCATGGATGTCCGGACGCTTTACACGAACGACAAGGGCATCATCGATCGGGAGCTGTCCTCGAAGATCCCGATAGTGAAGGGAAATCACGGCTATGCCCTTCACTCGGACCATTCGATTCCCAATCAGGTGGCCTACGAGAGCTATCGGTATTTTGTGGAGCGGGGCTTGGAATTAGGCAGCTATTCATAGTATATTCTCCGTAACTTCAGAGGAGACCGGAAAATGGCGGACATGGAACTGGTGGATAAGATTGCGTTGTGCGTCGAACGGGGAAAGGTCAACAAGAACGCGCCGTATCCCCCCGACATGAAGGGTCAAGACGGGGTGCTGGAGCTGACGGAGCAGGCGCTTGCCCAAGGCATCGAACCCAACCTCGTGCTCACGGGCGGCCTGATGGCCGGCATGAGCGTGGTCGGCAAGAAGTTCAGCAAGAACGAAGTGTTCGTGCCGGATCTGCTCATGGCGGCGAAAGCGATGACGGCGGGCATGGACCAGTTGAAGCCCGCGTTCGAGTCCGGTCAGGCCAAGCACAAGGGCACGTTCATCATTGGCACTGTCCAGGGCGACCTGCACGACATCGGCAAGAATCTGGTTCGCATGATGATGGAAGGCGCGGGCTGGAAAGTCGTGGACCTGGGCGTGGATACGGCTCCCGAGAAGTTCCTGGCGGAAGTCGAGAAGAATCCGGGCTCCGTGGTGGGCCTGAGCGCCCTGCTCACGACTACGATGGTCAACATGGAGAAGACGGTCAAGCTGGTGAAGGACAAGGTGCCGGGAACGCTTGTGTGCGTCGGCGGCGCGCCGCTCACCCAGGAGTTCTGCGACAAGATCGGCGCGGATGCGTATGCGCCCGATCCGCAGGGCATCATCGAGTGGCTCGACAAGAAGATCAGTGTCAACTAACGGTTGACCCCGCGCGATTGACGATGTATTGGCGCCTGCTCCGCACGGAGCGGGCGCTTTCCAATGTGCATGCTTTCGGGAATGTCTGGGAGGAAATCGATCATGAACACGATTCGTGAGGACCTGCGCGAGAAACGGTTTCTGGTGGCGGATGGCGGCTGGGGCACCTTTCTCATCGCCGAGGGCATGCAGCCGGGTGAATGCCCGGAACTCTGGAACGTGAATCGTCCGGAGGTGGTGCGGCGCATAGGCGAGAACTACATTGCGGCGGGATCCGACCTGATCAGCACGAACAGCTTCGGCGGAACGCGCTGCAAACTCGAGCAGCACGGACTTGGGGAGCGCACGGCGGAGTTGAACGAGGCCGCGGCCGCGTTGTCCCGGCAGGCCGCGGGGGCGGACAATCACGTGATCGCGTCGATCGGCCCCACGGGGAAGTTTCTGATCACGGGGGAGATTTCCGAAGAAGACCTGTATGATGCGTTCAAGGAGCAGGCCCAGGCACTCGAGCGGGGTGGTGCGGACGCGTGCATCATCGAGACGTTCTCGGCGGTGGACGAGGCGGCCGTTGCGGTGCGGGCTGTTGCCGAGAACACGAAGCTGGAGATTATCTGCAGTTTCACGTATGCGAGTGTCGTCGGCGGGGTGCCGCGAACGATGATGGGGGCGACCGCGGCCGATATGGCGCAGGCCACGCTCGAAGCCGGGGCGCATATTCTCGGGGCAAATTGCAGTTTTGGGTCCGAAGAGATGCTGGCGGTCGTTCAGGCGCTGCATGAGGCGGCGCCGGGCACGCCCATCCTGGTGAATCCCAATGCGGGTCAGCCGGTGCAGGCGGAAACCGGGATCGTGTATCCGGAATCGCCGGAGTACATGGCCGGGTTCGCGCGGCGATTCGTGGAGGCGGGCGCGAGCATTCTCGGGGGGTGCTGCGGGACGAATCCCGAGCACATCCGGGCGATCAAGGCGGCCCTGCGCGCGATAGGCTGAGCGGGAATCTGGCCGGGCTTGTCAACCGGGCCGTATGTTCATAGTCCCCTGGGACGCCGCAGGATTGCTCTCCCTGCTGCAACGCACGTGCCGGCGAGCGCGAGGAGGCTGAGCACTCCAAGCAAGGGCAAGGCGGGTTCCACCCAGAGCTGGATCGAGGGTGAACTGACTGTGGCGACATCGTCGGAGACGTCGCACCGGTACTTGCCCGCATCCTCATCTTCGACCGAATCGATTGTGTATGCCGCCGCCGTCGCGCCGGCGATCTCCACGAATGACTTGGCGGACGTCTCAAGCAGCCACTGATAATGGACTGTTCCCTGTGCCCCAGTGGCAATCACTTCAAACGTGTGAGGACTCTTGTTGGGCACGCTGACGGTCAACGGTCCCACCACTTGCACGCTCAAATCCGATTCTCCCTCTCCCTCTCCCT
>CAILVY010000271.1 GCA_903837785.1 Candidatus Hydrogenedentota bacterium | reverse complement strand
GCCGCCGGCGCCGCGTTTCCGCAGCCGGCGCATCGAGTACACACTCGAGGATTTCGCGGAGCACATTGACACGCGGACGCTCTTCTCGCTCAACTGGCGTTTCGGCGGCGCCTCGGCCTGGGCGCGCGCGGGGCACACGCCGGAAGAACTCGAGGCGTTGTTGCGGGAGTGGGTGCACAAGGCCACCGCACACGGTTGGATTCGTCCGCTGGGCGCGATGGGTTTGTATCCCTGCCAATCCGAGGGCGACGTGGTTGTGCTGTACGATCCGGAAGACCTTGAACGGGAGGTGGCGCGCCTCGAATTCACCGCAGTGATTGGCTCGAGCCGGAAGGACGTGGTCTCCGCCGCGCAGTACTTCCGCCCGAAATCGCCGGGGGAAATGGACGTGATCGGCCTGCAGGTGACCACGAGCGGCCCGCAGGTGGACGCGGTGCTCGCGGAAATGAAAGCGGCCGGCGATTCGGAATCGAATTTGCTGCTGCAGGGGCTTTCGGACCGCATTGCGGAAGACATGGCCGAGCACCTGCATCGGGAGCAGCGCCGTTTGCTTGGGTTGCCGCCGGATCAGGGCCAGCGCTGGTCCCCGGGATATCCGGGCATGCGGAACATCGAGATGAACCGCGTGATTCTCGAAACGCTCAACGCGGCCGAACTCGTGGGTGTTTCGCTCACCGGGGCCTTCGAATTCAGTCCGACAGGAACGACGGCTGCGGCGATCAGCTTTCACCCGGATGCGCGCTATCTCTGACGGCGCGTGCCGCGGCTAGAATCTCAGCCCGCCTTCGATGTCGCGGAGGGGCGGCACGAGGTCCATGCGCCCGTGCTCCGCGAGCGCAAAGGCGAGCACCGCCGCCGCGAGATACCCGGAACCCGCGCGGCCGCAGTAGTAGTCTTCCGAGCCGGCCTTGCCGCTGATGAAACAGCCGTTTGCGCGGTTGTGTTCGAGGACATACCCCACGAGCGGCCGTACCGCATCCAAGTACTTGCGGTCCCCGCTCCGTTTCGCCACGTGCACGAGGCTCATGATCGCGCCGCCGGCATCGGCGGACAACATGACAGTTCCCTTGGCAATGTTCCCGGGAATCGCGGCGGCGGAGAGGGCGCGATCAACGAGGGGCAGTAATCGTTCATCGCCCGTATAGGCATATCCGGCCGCCATGCCCGCGAGTACCGCAATCACATGCGCGTGGTTGTCAGTCCATTGCCAGGCTTCGAGATAGCGCTTGTTGTCCATCTGCAGCGGCTCGCCCGTGCGCGTGTTGATTGCATCATAGTAGCCGGGTCCCTGGCCGTCGTCGCGCTGCGGAACGAACGCGTGCTTGTCGTACGCGAGGAGGTAGTCCAGTCCCTCCTGGCGGAATGCCGCGCCCTCGCCGCCGAGAATATCCGCGGCGATGAAGAGATACGGTGCGTAAGACACCGCCTCGGCGTAAACCATCTTCTCTTTGCGGATGCTCTCGTCGGTCGGAATCAGGCCGGTTTCCGGCATGCGCCGCGCCGCGGCCATCGCCCGCATCTTCTCCGCCCAGTCCAGGAATTGGCGTTCGCCCGTCTTCTTGTACAGCCAGCTCCAGGCATCCATGTACAGACCGGCGCTGCTCAGCAGGCTGCACGGCTCCGTGCCCGTGTTCAGCTTGCCGTCCATCGTGGCATGGCGGTTGAAGGCGAAACTGGCCTCGTCACACAAGTGGTTGTGAAACGCGGTCTCGATTTCGTGCCGGGTCGCGTCCGCATCGGCTTCCCAAAGCTGATCCCACGGCACGTTGTAGGCCTTGACCTCGTGCCAGTACTTCTTCTCGCCCACGTGAACCGCGTCGTGGACAATGTCGTAGCCGACATGCTCTCCCCAGGGAATGTAGCCCGAGCGCGGATCACGGGTCTGCTTCAACACATAGGCGAGATAGTCTTTCCGCGCCTGCTCGTATTTCGTGTCGCCCGTGGCGCGCGTGAGCGCCTGCAGGAGATCCAACAGGCCGAGATCCGCGATAAGGTTCTGGCAGTAGGGCTGATGTCCCGCCACTTCGAAATGAGTATTCCAGACGCCGGGGTCCTGTTCGGTCCCTTCGGGGATTCGGCGCGTCTTCACGTTGAGCTGCGCCGCAAACAATGGGCTCTTCTTCGGCCCGTAATCATCGCGGCCGGACTGAAGCATGATGTCCGCAAATTCACGCACCGCGCGGAATCCCGGATCGTCCAGCAGGGCATCCGATGCCTTCACATCGGCGCACAGGATGGCAATGAGGGCAATAAGGGCGTGCATGTCTGAGGTCCTTTCCTCTTCCTGCTTCATGTTATAGTCGCGGCCGGATTTTCACAAGCCAGCCAGGAAGGATGCGACTCCATGAACGCACGCGAACTGTTCGTCAAGATCATGCACTACGAACGCGTCGACCGCATGCCGGTGTTTCACTGGACCGGCTGGCCTGAGACGATCGAGCGCTGGCGCAGCGAAGGCTTCCCGGAAGGCGCGAACGAGCATGAATTCTTCAACGCGTCGCCCATGTGCCGCGGCACGTCCATTGACCTCGGCCTGTACCCGCTCTTCGAGGAGGAAATCCTCGAGGAGACGAACGAATACCGCGTGATGCGTCAGAACGACGGCGTTATCGCCCAGTTGTGGAAGAATCGATCGAGCATTCCGCATTACATCGATTTCATCCTGAAGGATCCGTCCGGCTGGCCGGAGTACAAGAAACGGCTGCAGCCTGACCCCGGCCGCGTTCCGGCGAATCTGGACGAGGAGATTGAAACGCTTAAGAAGAGCGAAGTGCCCGTCGCCATCAGCACGATGAGCCTGGTTGGCTTCCTGCGCAATTGGATGGGCGTCGAGAACATGGCCATGGCAAGCATGGCCTATCCGGATTTCTTCGCGGAGACGGTGGACACGATCTCGGACCTCGTCTGCTGGGCGATTGACCTGGTTGGCCCGAAGATGAAGATCGATATGGGCTGGGGCTGGGAGGACATCTGTTTTCGGACGGGGCCGCTCATCCACCCCGATCGCTTCAAGGAGCTGTGCGTGCCGGGCTATCGCAAGATTGCGGAGAAACTGCGGTCCTATGGCTGCGATCTCTATCTGGTTGATTGCGACGGCATGATTGACCACTTGATCCCGCATTGGCTCGACGCAGGGGTCAATGTCATGTTCCCCATCGAAATTGGCGCGTGGAACGGCGATCCGATGGCCCTGCGCAGGAAGTACGGCAAGGAACTGCGCGTTTTCGGCGGCATAGACAAGCTGGCGCTGGAGCGCGGTCCCGCCGCCATTGACGCGGAGATTGAGCGCCGGAAGCCGCTCATGGCCGAAGGCGGCTTCGTCCCGCTCCCCGACCACCTCATCACGCCCGACACCCCGCTCAAGAACGTGCAGTACTATCTCGACCGCATCCGGGCACTGCGTTTTTGAGGGGGCGCATTTGGACAGGACCGCAGGATGAACGAGATCGCAACGGAAACCGCGTTCACGTGAGATGCCGGAACTTGCATTCAGGGCTTTCCGGCCGAATCGAACATGGCCACCGCGTTTTCCAGCCGCGTTCCCCAATGCAGTTCAGTGCTCGAGCCCATGAAGTAGCCCCTCCCTTGTGTGGCCGCGATGGCGTCGCGGCAGGCCGCGCGGACTTCGTCCGGCGTTCCGTGGCACAACAACTGGCTCGCATCGATGCCGCCCGTGAGGACGAGGCCCGGGTACTTGTCGCGCACGGACCTCACGTCCATTCCCGCCGTTACTTCGAGCGGATTGAGCCCGTCGATGCCTGCTGCAACGAGATCGTCCAGAACCAGCCAGAGATTCCCGTCGGAATGGAAGAGGCAGTGCGTGTCCCGGGCATGCCAGGCCTCCGTGAGCCGTTTCAGCCGCGGCACCCAGACGCGGCGCAGCCACTCGGGCGCGAACAGCGGCGCGGTCTTGAACGCGATGTCGTCATACGTGAGGACAACGGGAATCCAGTGCGGGTCCGCGGTCGCGGCCACGCGGCGCAGTTCCTGGGCCGTCCGCGCTTCGAGCCATTCCTCCGTCAGTTCGGGCCGTTCGAGCATCAGCTCGATGAACAAGTCCATGCCCGCCGCGTGATACATTTCCGTCAACCCCACGCCGCTTTCGATCACCAGGACCGCCGGACCGCCATCCGGGTCTCCCTCGACAAAGGCCGCCCATTGCGTTTCGATGTGCGCGCGCAGGGCCTCCGCCTCCGAGGATCCAAAACGTTGCGCGTTCGCCTCAATGATGCGATCTTCCACCCAGGGCACGAGACCCGAAAGGCCGCGAAACGGGCGCTCGACAATCCAATGGGTCCAGCGCTCGACTTCGAGCACGAACCCGTCCGGCTGGAGCACGCGACCAGGCCGTTGCGGTCCGCTGACCATGCGCGTCATGTCCAGCGCGCGGCCCGCAGCGATTGCGGTGGTTTGCGCGCCGTTTTCGTAGTCCGGCACGCGGCCCGCGAAATGCGCGATGATCGCGTCATTCTGGAGAATGTCATAGAGCGGCACGCGGTCCGTTTCCTCGAACCGCATTGTGCGCATCACGCGCTCACGCTTGCTCAGGGTTGTCATGACGCCGTCCTGCTCTCTACAATGCGGCTGCCATTCTGAAATCTGGACCGCGCGCGGCGCAAACTGAGGACAAGCCGATGAACCCGTATGAACGCTATCGGGCGCTGCTGGACGGCCAGCCGGTCGATCTGCTGCCCCGCCTGCCGATTCTGATGGCCTTTGCCGCGAAGTTCATCGGCTCCAACTATGCCGCGTTCGCGTCCGACTATCGCGTGCTCGTCGAGGCCAATCTCCGCTGCGCGGAACACTTCGGCTTTGAGCAACTCAGCGCCATTTCGGATCCGTATCGGGAGACGGAGGGCTTTGGCGCGGCCATTGAATACATGGAAGAGGGCCCCCCGCGCTGCGTCGAGCCGCCGCTGGCGAAGGATCCGGACATGGCGCGCCTCAAATCGCCTGATCCACGCCGATCCATCCGCATGCTCGATCGCGTGCGCGCGATCGAGGCCTACAAAGACCGGGCGTTCGGACAGTATTCGATCATGGGCTGGATAGAAGGCCCCGCGGCGGAAGCGGCGGATCTGCGCGGCGTGAGCGCCTTTCTCATGGATCTCATGACGGACCCCGAGTATGCCGCCTGCCTGATGGACCGTTGCGTTGCCGTGGGCATCGACTTCGCCCGGGCACAGTTGGAGGCGGGCGCGGACACGATCGGCATTGGCGACGCCATCGCGAGCCAGGTTTCCCCCGGCACGTATGCCGAGCTGATCTTCCCGCGCGAGAAGCGGATGGTTGAGGCGGTGCACGCCGCCGGCGGACTGGTCCGGCTGCACATTTGCGGCAACACTTCGCATCTGCTGCCCTGGTTTGCCGGCTTGGGTTGTGATGTGATCGACCTGGATTGGCAGGTGGATTTGGCGCAGGCCCGCGCGGTGCTGGGAGAGCGCCAGACGATTGTAACGAACCTCGATCCTGTCAGCGCCGTCATGGAATCGAGCCCGGACCGGATTCGCGGCGCCATCGGGCAGCAGTATGCTTCAGTCGGAAACCGCCTGATGATCGGCGCGGGCTGTGAAGTACCTCCCGGCACCCCCCATGAAAACTTGGCGGCCCTCTGCGCACCCGTGCCGTGGAAACCTTGAGCCGGGCGGCAGTGGTCCATTCACACGCAATTCGGCCCCAATCGAGAAACTGAGAGGTCCCATGAGAACCCTTGCCTTCTTCCTGCTTGTGGCGTTGTCCGGAATCCTTGGCGGAAGCGCGTGGGCGCAGCCTGCCGCACCGGAACGCCCCCGAGACGACGAGTTCATCCGGGTCGCGCCGGATCAGTGGGGCTTCGAAGGCGCGGATACGCACCGCCGCTTCATTCCGCTCGGCTCGAACCTCGTCCTCACAACGAAGGAAGATCTTGATATGTTCGGGCCGCGCTACGAGGAAGCGCGGTATGACGGCATTCTAGCCGCCTGCGAGGGCGTCAATATCACGTTGCTCAAAGTTTTTCTCCAGCTTTCGAGCGTTCTCCCCGACCCGCAGACGCCCGGCGAAGTCCACATCACGCCCGGCTACTTCGAGAACCTCGAGAACTTCCTCGGCCTGTGCAAGAAGCATCATTTGCGCGCCGAGGTCTCCCTTGCGTGCTGGGGCGGCAATGGGTGCCAGTGGTGGCAGGACGGCGGCCAGTACTTTGGGCGGAAACCCTGGAAGACCGGCGCGGGTATCGACTCGCTCGACATCCTGTGCCGCTTCTGGACCGCGCTTGCCACGCGCTTCAGGGACAATCCGGCGATCTTCTCCTACAGTCCGTGCGTCGAGTGGTCGCTGCCGAACACGAATCTCACGTGGTTCGCCCCCAACGGCTACAGCCCCACCGTCCAGAGTGATGTGGGCCGGTGGTATTGGCGCGCGTGGCTGAAAGCCAAGTATGGAAGCATCGACAAGCTCAATGCGGCGTGGGGCACGGCGCTGCCCGGTTTCGACGACATCACGCTCGCCGATTATGCGTACGATGGCGCCAGGAAGTGCTATGCCGATCCCGAGCAGAAGATCTTCGATTATTCGAATTTCCGCGAGTGGACCACGAACCGCTATTTCCGGCCGCAGCTCGCCGCGATACGGGCCGCCAGCCCGAGGCACCTGACAACCATCAGCAACCACATGCGTTTTTGGGATCTTTGGGAGGGCGGCGCGCAGCACTTCCTCGGCGCCACGCCCTTCGAACAGAAGCCGTTCGTGGACTATCTCACGCTCCACGAGAACTTCAGCGAGAGCGAAAACGTCCCGAACCGCACCGACGCCGATATCCTGCACACAGTGGAAGTGCTTGCGCGATTCTGCGCCGTGGGTAAGCCGATGCCGATCATTCTGGAGGAGTTCTCCTACTCCGCCCGCGACCCGAAACGAGTGGCGGACATGCAGGCGGCGATCGTGCGGACAACGAAGGGCCACCTCTCGGGATGGACGACGTGGTACCTCCAATACCCCAGCAATCCCGTGATCGGGGCCGACGCCACCACGGACCGCGCCATCGAAACCAGCTGGCTCGATGCGGACCTGAAGCCCACGCCCTGGGGGCTCGCCGCGAAGCAGATCTTCGAGGAGTTCTCCATGGCGGACCTCGGCCGTATCCCGCCCAAGGAAATCGTCCCGCTGGATCGCCGGCAGTCGCTCGTCCCGAAGGAGGCGGCCACAGTCCTGCGGCACCGGCAACAATACGATGCCTTTCCCCATCCCATCGATTACACTGCCCCTCACGAAGCCGACCTGGACCTGCGCCTCGACGGAGAGTAGGCCCGCTCCGTGCGCGGCTCTGCGTGGCAATACCCGGACGCTTCCGATACAATCACTTGAGCGGAACAGGCGGAAGCATCCATGTTGCACGAGTGGCTCCTGGTACATCACCGGACCGAGACGAACTACTGGTGGTTCGTCAACAAGCGGCGTCTGGCGCGCATGCTCTTGGCGCGCCACGCGGCGCGGCGCGGCGTGGTGTTGGAGGCGGGTTGTGGCGGCGGACTATTCTCGTCGGAACTGGTGCGCGATGGATGGCGCGTCATCAGCGGCGACCTCTCGCCCGCCGCAGCGCATTTCGCGCACGAGCAGGGCGTGCCGGAGGCGCTCGCGTTCGATGCGAACGCGGGTTGGCCCGTGGCGGATGCCTCGGTGGACGCCGTGGTGATGCTCGACATGCTGGAGCATGTGAAGGATGATCTGGGCGCCCTGCGCGAGGTGCGGCGGGTGCTGCGTCCGGGCGGCGTGGCGATCCTCACGGTTCCGGCGTATCAATTCCTTTACTCTTCTTGGGACGAGTACAACGAGCATTTCCGCCGCTATACGGCGCGCGGCCTGGCCCGCACCGCGCGCGCGGCCGGACTCGAGGTGGAACGCAGTTCGTACTGGAACAAGATCAGCGTGCCAGCCGCGATTCTGTTGCGTTGGAGGGATCGTCTCCTGGGCACGAAGTTGAAAGACTTGGAATTCCCGCCGGTGCCGAACTGGGTCAATGCCGCGCTCATCGCTTACGGGCGCGTGGAGTGCGCGTGGTTGAGGTATCTGCCGCTGCCCATGGGCTTGTCCGTGTGGGCGGTCTTGCGGCGGAATCAGGAATGAAGACAGCGTCGAGACAGACTCCCTGGAGGTTCCGCGAGGCATGACGGATCTTGACTGCACGAAATGGCGGCTGTCCGCCGTGGCGCCGGTCTACAACGAGCGCGAGAACATTCGATCGTTTGTGGCGGAAGTGCTTTCGGCATTGCAGGCGGTGAATCCGCCCGGGGGCCATGAACTCATCCTCGTGGACGACGGCAGCCACGACGGCAGCGGCGGCGAGCTTGATGCGTGCGCCCTCGAATACCCGGGGGTGGTGACGGCCGTACATCTTGCGCGCAATTTCGGCATGGAACCGGCCATCAGCGCGGGCCTGGAAGAGGCCACCGGCCACGCGGTGATCGTCCTCGACTCCGACGGCCAGGACGATCCCGGGGCATTCCGGGATTTCGTTCAAAAGTGGCGCGAGGGATTCGAGGTGGTCTATGCGGTGCGTGCGTCGCGGCAGGAATCCGCCCTGCGCAGATTCCTCTTCTGGAGCTTCTATCGGGTCCTGGGCCGCATCGCCAACATCGAGCTGCCGCCCGACGCGAGCAACTTTGCGCTGATGGACCGCTGCGTGGTGGATACGCTCCGGGCCATGCCCGAACGCAACCGGTTTCTGCGCGGGCTGCGCGCGTGGGTGGGTTTCCGTCAGACGGGCGTGCCGGTGGCCCGCCGCGAGCGCCGGCGCGGCAAGACGCGCCTCGGCTTGCGCGGCCAGTGGAAACTCGCCATGAACGCGATCTTCGCCTTCTCGTATGTGCCCCTGTTTCTGTTCCGCCTCGCGGGCCTGGCGGCGCTGGGCCTCTGCGCCGTGTTGATCCTGTGGGCGCTGTACGCCAAGCTCATCGCGGGCCTGGAACTCCGCGCCTGGGCGTCCCAACTCATCACCACCTCGTTCTTCGGCGGCGTCAACCTGCTGGGCCTGGGCGTGATCGGAGAGTACGTCGCGCGCATCCATGACGAAGTGAAGGGCCGCCCCAACTTCGTTGTGCACCGCGTCACGCGGCACACCCGTTCCGCGAGCCCGGAGGAGGAGTAGGCGTCCCGCACAGGATGCGTCAGTTGACAGATCCCCGCCGGGGTGGTCATGCTGTGCGTTCGGGAACCGGAAAGCATGTCCCACACACTCGAAGCCAACGCGATCAGTTATGCCTACGAAGCGGGGAGCGACGTGCTCCGTGCGGTGAATCTCTCCGTTCACGGCGGCAAGATCACCGGGCTCGTCGGTCCGAACGGTTCCGGCAAGAGCACGCTGCTCCGGCTGCTCTGCGGACTGCTCCGTCCGCAGCAGGGCTCCGTGATGCTGGACGGGCGTCCGCTCGCCGCGTTTTCCGGCAAGGAGCGGGCCCGCATGATTGCCTTTCTGCCGCAGTCCGTGAATCCCGCCTTCTCGCTAAGTGTGTTCGAGGTCGTATGCCTGGGCCGCTATCCCTACACGGGCGTCCTGGGTGCGTTGCGGGGGCAAGACCTTGAGGTGGCGCGGCGTTGCCTCCGGGACACGGGCACGGAGGAGCTTCACAGCCGCGATTTCATGTCGCTCTCCGGCGGCGAGCGCCAGCGCGTGCTGCTTGCCAGCATCCTGGCGCAGGAGCCCCGGCTGCTTCTGCTGGACGAACCCACGTCCGCTCTCGATATTCATCACGAGGCGGAAGTCTTCGAGCTGCTGCGCCGCCTGGCGCATCAAGGCTATGGCATTGCCGTGGTCACCCACGACCTGAATCTTGCGGCGCAGTATTGCGGCGCGCTGATCCTGTTGTCGCAGGATCACACGGTTCTCGCCTCGGGATCGCCCGGGCAGGTGCTCACGGAGGATAAGCTCTCGGCCGCGTATGGCGCGGTGATTCGCGTGGGTACGCATCCTTTTGCCGGCACGCCGCTTGTGGCCGCTCAGCCCATGGGGGGCGCGCAATGACACGCATCCGGTACTCCGTCATCGCGGCCATTCTCATGCTGAGCCTGCTGATTGTCGTGGCGAGCCTCGTGTTCGGAACGGAATCCCTGAGCATGCTGCAGGCCTGGCGCGAGTGGCGGGCCCAGACGCCGTTGTACGAAGCGCCCACGCTCAGCATCCTGTTGACGCAACGCATTCCGCGCACGCTTGCGGCCCTGCTCACGGGAGCCGGTCTCGCGCTCGCGGGCTGTTCGTTCCAGGCGTTGTTGCGCAACCCGCTGGCGACGCCCTACACCCTCGGCGTGGCCAGTTCGGGCGCCTTGGGCGCATGGCTGGCCTTTATCCTGATGGACGCGGGCTGGATTGGCGGGTACTTCCTCGGGGCACCGTCGGTCCAGTGTTTCGCGTTCCTTTTTGCCGGGGCCGATACGCTCCTGGTGTATCTGCTGGCCTCGCGCAAGACGCGCACCTCGCCGTCCGTGCTCCTGCTCGCGGGAGTGACCATGGGCATGCTGGCAAACTCGGGCATCATGCTCACGCGCTATCTGGCCGCGCCGGAGCGGCTCATGATGATGGATCGCTGGCTGATGGGCGGCGTGGACGTGCTCGGCTACAAGCCCGTCATTACGCTGCTGGCGGGCGTGGCGCCCTGCGCCGTGCTGCTCCTCGCGCAGGCGGCGAAATTCGACCAGTTTGGCTTCAGCGCGGAGGTTGCCGCGGGACGCGGCGTGCATGTGGGCCGCCTGCAGGTGCTGACCTTCCTCACCGGCTCGCTCATGACCGCCGTCATCGTGTCGGAGGTGGGCCCAATCGGGTTTGTCGGACTCATCATTCCCCACAGCGTGCGCGTGATTACCGGCCCCCGCCACACGCTGCTGATGCCCTTGAGCGTGGTGGTGGGCGGAGCGTTCCTTTGCGCGTGCGATATCGCCGCGCGGAAACTGCTGCCCGGCGAGACGCCCATCGGCATCATCACCACCCTGATCGGCGGCCCGTTCTTCCTCTTCCTCCTCATGCGGCGGAAGTTCACCGACTGGGAAATGTGACCGGCAGCGCGGGCATTCTTTGAAGGGGATCGGGGGGGTGTGGTAGCATCATGGCGTAATCCCAATCACGCCCATAGGATCCCCCATGATCGATCTATCCCCGAACTCCAATCTTGCGCCCGGGCGCACCGAGAAGGCCCGGGGCTCCGTCGCCGGAATCTATCTTCGCTTGCTGCGATACACCTGGAACTACAAGGCGCGCCTCATCGTTTCGCTGGCCCTGGCCCTGGTGATCGCCGCATCCTTCGGCGCCTTGCTCATCGGCATCGGCACGGTGGTCGACCTCACGTTCTACAAGGCGCCCGATGCACAGGCCGCATCCCCGGACAAGCCGGTCAAGCGCGATCCCGCGGACAAGATTCTCGAAGGCCTCCAGAAGGTGAACGGCACGATGGAATCCGCCGTGGGCTGGTCGCCCCGCGGCCTCGAACCGGCCTTCACGCATCTCGTCGAGCGGATGCGCGCGGACCAGATGCGCGCGCTCATCATCTTGTGTGCGCTCGTCGTGGTTCTGTCCCTCCTCGTCAACGTGGCGCGGTATTTTCAGGAGTACTATGCCGGAACCGTGGGCACGAACATCAGCACGGATCTCGGGCAGGAGATGTACGAGAACCTGATGCGGCAGTCCGTCGGCTTTTTTGAGGCCCGATCCTCGGGCGAAATCCTCGCCCGATTCGCCAATGACATTTTCACGGTCAATCGCGGCCTGGCGGGCGTGCTCGTCAAGCTCATGCGCGAGCCGTTCAAGGCGGTCGTATTCATCGGCGTCGCCCTCTCCGTTGACGTCTGGCTGACCCTCGTGGGCGCGCTGGTGCTCCCACCCGTCGCCTACGCCCTCGTGACGATCGGCAAGAAGATGCGCCGGAGCGTGCGCCGCTCCCTTCAGAAGATCGCCTCCATGACTTCCGTGATTGCCGAAACCGTCACGGGGATCACGATTGTGAAGGGCTACAACATGGAGGACTATGAGCGCAACCGCGTGCGCCGCGAGATCACGAAGTTGCGGAAGTTTCTCAACCGGATGGTTGGTTTGGACGCCGCCACCGGTCCCGTGACGGAATTCGTGATGATTGTCGGGGTCGTGATCTTCGTCCTGTTCAGCGGGCAGCGGGTGATTTCGGGGAAACTGGCGGCGGGCGACCTCACCCAACTCTTCGTGGCGCTGGGCATGATGCTCGATCCCGTCCGAAAACTCACCACCGTGAACAACCTTATTCAGACGAGCGTGGCCAGCGCGGAGCGCGTCTTCGAGTTTATCGATATGGAATCCGACATCGTCGAAGCGCCCGACCCGGTTGAATTGCCGCCCTTCCGGGACGGCCTCCGTTTCGAGCAGGTGCACTTCTCCTATTCGGGCCGAGAGGAGGTGCTGAAAGGCATCGACTTTGAGGTGAAGCGCGGCGAACTTGTCGCGCTGGTGGGCCCGAGCGGCGCGGGCAAGAGCACGATCGTGAAACTCGTGCCGCGTTTCTACGATGTCAACGGCGGCGCCATCTTTATTGACGGCGTGGACATTCGCCAGGCCAGTTTCAAGAGCTTGCGCAATCTCACCGGCATCGTCACGCAGAACACGATTCTCTTCGCCGAAAGCATCCGCGACAACATCGCCTACGGCCAGGCCGGCTATGATGAAGCGCGCGTGCGCGCCGCCGCCGATGCGGCCCATGCCACGGAGTTCATCGAGAAACTGCCCGAAGGGTTCAACACGGTGATCGGCGAGTCCGGCTGCAACCTCTCCGGGGGCCAGCGCCAACGCCTGGCCATCGCACGCGCCATCATCAAAGATCCTGCCATCCTGATTCTGGACGAGGCCACCTCGAGCCTCGATTCCGAGAGCGAGCGGCTGATCCAGCAGGCGCTGGACGAGTTCGTCACCGGCCGCACCGCGATCGTGATCGCCCACCGCCTCTCGACCGTGCGCCGCGCCGATCGCATCCTGGTCATCGACGACGGGCGGGTCGTACAGCAGGGCACGCATGAGGAACTGCTGGCAAAGGGCGGCCTCTACAAGCGCCTCTACGACACCCAATTCGGCCTCCAGGAAGGCACAGCCTGATTCGCGTCACGGGCACAACTTTACTCCGCTGCTCAGACATGCTACCATCACTGTGATCCGTGGGCGTATACAGGGGTGCCCGCGGGCGCTGGGAATTGGCACGGAAACACTCCGGGAGGAGGAGGAGCCCATGCAGACATCGCTGATCATCGAGTCCAATGGCAACGGGAAACAGAAGCTGGACAAGTTGCTGTCGGAGGGCTGGGAGGTCACCTCGATTACCGCCAACCACGGCAAGAGCTACAACGACTTCCTGATCATCCTGGAAAAAGCAGATTAAGGCACTGGCCACCGGGCCAACGGCTGGACCGCTTCCATGCGTTCCAGCCGATTTTCATTTCTCAGGTGCCGAAGTGCTTCTTCAGGGCCTCGACATAGACGGCCGCATAATGCTCGCGCCACTGCGGATCGGCCAGGCGCTGCTGATCGGTTGCATCGAGCATGTTGGCCATCTCGAGCAGCACTTTTGTGGGCACTTGGCTGTAGCGCAGGACCGCCGGAACGAAGGCGTGGCCGCGGCCCTTCAGAATCACATTTCGGATCGGAATGCCGCTGCTGTGCACTTTGATGGGCGGCTTGCTGCGTTGGAGCGTGTCCACGAGCGTCTTGGCGAAGTTCCGGGAAAGCGCCTCATTCTTGACGCGGTCCCCCGCGGTGAAGTTCAGGTTGGCGTGGCCGCGCGCCTCCTCATATTTCTTGTACGCCGCGTCCGAAGGAATGTCATTGTCCTGGCAGTATTTTGCGCCGGGCACGTAAATCATCGTTCCGCGCATGCCACCCTTCGGCAGCGCGTCGCAGTGGAAACTCGTGAACAGCATCTTGCGCGGATCAGTCTTGGCGGCGAGCTCCTTGCGGTAGATGCTGTTAACCACATAGGCCCGCAGATTCGCCGAGAAACGCGACTCCTCGTTGCGGTAATTCGGCGTGGATAGGACCACTTCGTCCGTCTCGTGCACGAAACGCTTGAGGTCGCGCGGTTCGTATCCGTTCCGCGGCGCTTTCATCGTGACATACACCTTCGCCCGGGTCTTGGTTTCGAGCAGGCGTTTGACCCGGCATACGATGTCATAATTGAGTTCATCCTCGAAGAGGCCCGCCTTGCTGACCGCAGCCCCCTGGTCGCGCCCGCCGTGTCCGGGATCGAGAATGACCACGACGCCCTCGAGGTCTTTCGAGCGGACGCGTTCGGACTGGAGCCGGCGGGCCTCCTGATCCACGGCCTCATATTCCGTGCGTTCGGCGCTACCCGAAGGCTTGTAGCGATCCGCCAGGAGGTCGAGCGGAATGCGCACTTTCTGGCCGGGACCCACTTTGCGCGCATCCTTGATGCCGCTGCGCTTCAGAATCGTGTTGCTGGCCTCCATGATGTCCTTGTCATCATGGAAGTCCGTAAAGCGCGCCGCCACCGCGCCGTAGACCGTCTCGCTCTTCTTCAGCACGTACTCGACGTATTCACCCTTGTCGTCCTTGCCGTATTTCAGGTCCTTCTCCCCCTCCAGCACCACGGACCGGTCCTCGGCCGAGGCCGGCTCCGTGGGGGCGCGAAAAGTCTCGGGCAGCAGGCGCCGGGGAATCAGCACCCGCTGTCCCGCGTCGAGCGGCTCGGATGCCTTGTTGTTTGCTTCCTCTGCGCGAATCACCGCCTCATTGCCCGCAGCGCCCGTGAACCACGCCGCGAGGGACGCCCAGGTCTCAGGCCCTTCCTCCTTCGACAACCGGACAGTGTGCCACCACCCTTGACCATCCACCTGGTCCTCGGCGAACAAGGTCTCGAGCACGGCGCGCCGGGCCGACGCGCCAAGCTTTGCAAAGGGAATTGCCACGGCCAGCCGGTTCTTGTACGCCTTCCATCCCTCCGCGTCGGCCAGGTATCGGCCCAGCAGCTCTTTGGCGGCTTCGCCTTCCGGCAGGTGACACTCGACAAAGATCTCGCGCCCGTTCTGGACGACGGCGCTTACGCCGGGTTCGAGTTCCTCCCGGACCGACGCGCCGAAGGCACCGGGGGACCATGCCAGTGAAGCCAGAACGAAGAGAATGAGGGGACAGGTTACGGCGGCACGAGAAAACACGGCACTACTCCCGGATGAATGCTTTCAGCCTGTACTCGCGGGGACAGATTAGGTTAGCACAGCCCCCTGCAAAACACAACATATTGTATGCGCAAGCCCTTGTGCGGCATCGCAAACACAACAGAAAGACTACTCTCCAGACGGACTGCCGCGGGCCGCCGACCGACCCCTCCGGCACAGATGCACAAGACCGTGAAGCTCTGGTACTATGCAGCGGACAACACTAACCCGTGGGAGCTGGGAACGATGATAGACCTTGCGTGTCCCGAAGTGCGGTTTGCGTTGGATGTGGTGCGCCGCGCCTCCGCCTTGTGCCAGCGCGTGCAAACAGGCATGGCGATGATGGGCCTGACGAAAAGCGATTTTTCGCCGGTGACCGTCGCGGACTACGCCGTGCAGGCGATGGCCGGACAGATGCTGGCGGAGCAGTTTCCGGACGCCTTGCTCGTGGGCGAGGAGAAGGCCGATGCGCTGCGCGAAGCGTCCGGCGCGCAGATGCGCGGGGTGGTCGCGCAGTTTGTGGGGCGGGTTGTGCCGGGCGCGAGTGAAGATCAGGTCTGCGCCTGGATCGATCGGGGCGCGGCGGAACCGGGCGGCCGGTATTGGACCCTGGATCCGGTGGACGGAACAAAGGGTTATTTGCGCGGCGGGCAATACGCCGTGGCGCTCGCGCTCATCGATCAGGGCACGGTGGCACTGGGCGTGCTGGGGTGTCCGAACCTCGGCGAGCAGTGCCAGCCGGACGTGTGCGGCCTGGGTTCACTGCTTGTGGCCCGGCCGGGTGAAGGGGCGTGGCACACGTCCCTCGCGGATGATCAGGCGGACTTTCATCCCCTGCGCGTTTCCGCGTGCAAGGACGGCGCTGCGGCGCGCATGCTGCGGTCGTTCGAATCCGGCCACACGAACGCGGGCGACATTGATGCCATCGGCGCGAAGCTCGGTGTGCAGGCGGAACCCGTGCTCATGGACAGCCAGGCGAAGTTTGCCGTGCTCGCCTCGGGCGGCGGCGAACTCATGTTCCGTTTCCCCCCCGCCGGACAAGCCCGTCTATCAGGAAAAGATCTGGGACAACGCCGCGGGCGCGGTCATTCTCGAAGAAGCGGGCGGACGCATCACGGACATGTGGGGCAAGCCGCTCGATTTCACCACCGGCCGCAAGCTGACAAACAACAGCGGCATCTTCGCCTCCAACGGATGGATGCACGAGGCCGGACTCAACGCCATCGCCGAGGTCTGTGGGCCGCGACCGGAGCGCTGAAAGCGCGACGCTGGGCACACATCCCACCACACGGCGACCCTTTGGGGACTCGCTGAGAATGGCGCCGGTTGTTTCGGAAGCAGCGGCTGTGCCGTGTTCGATCCTGGTCAGTTCTCTGTGAGATCCTTCTCCGGGGTTACGAAGCGCCGCTTCGCGCCGGTCCCTACCCCGGGCGGATCCATTTCATGCTGTTGGCGTGAGGAGCTGCCGCAGAATGCACTCGCGGAAGCCCATGGCCGCTACAGCTTCCAAGGTGCGCGATATGCGGGCAAGAGCATGGCCGAGGCGGCGGCATCGTCCAGGATCTGTTCCGTCTCGGGGTTCCAGCGGATCTTCCGGCCGGTGTAGAGGGCGATGTTGCAGAGATGGCCGACCGAGGCGCTGCGATGGGCGACTTCGGCGGGGGTGATGGTCTCTTTTCGCGACAGGACGCATTCGATAAAGTTGCGGAAGTGATCGCGGCACTTGTAGAGGTGGATTTCATTCTCGCCGATGGACTCGCGGAGGATGGACCGGGGTTCGGCTTCGAGCTTGCCGCGGTCCACGTAAATCCAGCCGTGCTCGCCGTACCACTTGGCGCCGGTGGGAAACTTGCTGCTGATGCGGATTTCGAGGCCACCCTCGTAAATGGCCGTGCAGTGGTACTCCGTGGGCGCATCCCAGACGCTGCCCGCCGGGGGAATCACGCCCGTGCCCTCGACGCTGATGGGGCCGCTGCGGTCCAGTCCGAGCCCCCAATGGGCGATGTCGAGGTGATGGCCCACCCAGTCCATGATGCGGCCGCCGCCGTAGGCCATGACCCATCGCCAGTTCTTGTGCAGGCGCGCGGGGCAATAGGGATGTTCCGGCGCGGGACCGAGCCAGCGCTCATAATCGAGTTCGGGCGGCGGCGGGCCATAGGCCGTCTGGTCCTTTGTACCCGCGTAATCGTCGTAGCCCGCGTCCAGCCCCACTTCACAGTACTTCACCTTGCCGATGCGTCCGTTGCGGACCAGTTCGGCCGCCTTGTGGAAATCGGGCACGCTGCGCTGCCAGCTGCCCGTTTGCCAGATGCGCTTGTTCCTGGCCACGGCATTAACCATGGCGCGGCCTTCTCCGAGGGTGTGGGAGATGGGTTTTTCTCCGTAGATGTCGAGACCGGCATTGGCCGCCGCGATCGCGGGGATCGCATGCCAATGATCGGGCAGGGCGATGCTCACGGCGTCGAGGTCGCCCCGTGCCAGCAACTCCTCGAAGCGGGTGTAGACCGCACAGTCGCTGTTGCCATAGGTTCGATCCACGGTTTCCTTCGTCTTCGCCAGATGGTTCTTGTCCACGTCGCAGAGGGCGACCACCTGCACATTCTTGTCGCCCAGGAATCGGCCGAGGTTCTCGGGGCCCTGCCAGCCCAGGCCAATCGCCCCCATGACCACGCGTTCGCTCGGCGCGGGACGACGCCCCGGTTTTCCGGATGTCGCGCAGCCGGCGGCCAGGAAGGGCGACGCCAGCGTGCCGGCCGCCGCCCGCTTCAGGAAATCCCTGCGATCCATGCCCTGTGCCATGCGTGTCTCCTCTCTCCGATGGTTCTCTTCACCCCGATTCGATGCATGGCATTGTAGCACAGGCCGACGATGCGATGCGGCAACCCCGCGGGCAAGCGCCGAGGACCGGGGGGGCGAAGCGTTGCGGCCCAGGAGCCAAGCCGGGGCGAGAACCCGAAAGCAGGGGCGGCGAAGACGATAATTGTTCATGTTTGAGAGAGGTTTGCCGCGGGAAGCGGAGGGGGCAGTCCGCTTCAATCCGCTATTTTCTCCGCACATTTTTGTTCATTGTCAAGTGATATCCTGGGTGCCTGCACAAAAATGTACATCCAAGAGAAGAAGGGATGCGTGTATAAGTGGTTATTTTTCAGTAGTTTATTCAGCAGATCCGGGCTTGGCACGGGGCTTGCGTTATCTCTTGACAAGCGGCAAGACGCTTGACGGACTCAAACGCGGCTGAAAGAAGTAGCAAAGGAAGCTCCTGTGGCAACCGGATTCATGATGATTCAAGATCGCTACCCGATTCCCTCCCCCATCATTCACCGTTCGTTGGACACGAAGGTGGGGGGAAGCGGCGTACAGGCGGAGCGGAGCGAGGAGCGGGCCACGCATCATCAGCAGCCGGCGCGGCTGCTGGTCGTGGACGACGAGAACGGACCGCGCCAGGCGCTTCGCATGTTGCTCAAGGAAGAGTACAACGTGCAGATGGCGTGCGGAGTCGATTCGGCCCTGGCGATACTCGAATTCGAGCCGATTGACGTGATTATCACGGATATCCGCATGCCGCATCGTTCGGGGCTGGAGTTGCTGCGGGAGGTGAAGCAGCGGTTTCCGGATATCCAGGTCATCATTCTGACGGGTTATGGCCAGTTGGAGAGCGCGATGGAGGCGATTGAGTGCGGCGCCTTTGCCTACATCGAGAAACCGTTCGACAGTTCGGTGATGCTGGACAAGGTTCGGGCGTCGGTGGAGAAACGGCGCCAGGAGCAGAACCGGCGCGCGCTCGAGTACCTGGCGGTGGAGGCCAACCGCTTCGAGACGTTGGGGCACCTGGTTTCGGGATCCTTGCATGACCTGGGCACGCCGTTGTCGGTGATTGGGACGAACCTGGAGATGCTGATGAGCAATCCGTGCCGGCCCGACCTGATGAAGCGGCTGGAAAGCATGCGTTCGCAGGTAAAGCACTGCAATGACCTGGTGCGCACCACGCTGAACTTTGTGCGCCGCGCGCCGGAGATGATGACGGAACTGAACCTGAACGCCGTGGCGGAATCCTGCATCGAGGTGGCGCGGCCGTTCCTGATGGGTCATCAAGTGCAGGTGGAAATAGAAATGGACCCGGCGCTTGCGCTGTGCAATGGCGACATTGTGATGGTTCGCCAGGCGGTGCTGAACCTGATTTACAACGCGGCGCAGGCCATGCAGGACCAGGAAACCCCGCGGACCTTGCGTGTGCGGACGTGGAACGGCGAGGACGGCGTGCGTCTAGCGGTGGAAGACACGGGTCCGGGGGTTCCGGCGGAGACGCGGGAGCGGATCTTCGAAGCGCTGTTTACGACGAAAGGCAAGCACGGCACGGGCCTGGGCCTGGCCGTGGTGAAGAACGTCATGCAACGACATGGCGGCGAAGTGTATCTGGCAGAACCGGAGGGCCGGGGCGCAAGCTTCGTGCTCCGGTTCGTGAAGGCTGCGGGCGGCTGACCACTCACCGGGCTGCGGTGAACGAGGGGGGTCAGGGGCCGGCGCACTAGGCCCGGAAGGGGGGGCCGCGCCGGCCCCGGAGGTTTTTCCGGATGGATGCCGGGATGGCAGGCATACGCGACGAAAGGTGGTATACTGAAAAGAGGAGCGTGAATCCCATGGTAAAGTATCGATGCGACGGGTGCGGCAAGGAAATGGGGGCGCAGGAACTGCGTTACACGGCCAGCATCGAAGTGAAGGCCGCCTACGACGAGATCGAAGTCAGCCTGATGGACCTCATGCGGGATCACCGCCAGGAAATCCTGCGGCTGATCGAGCAGAT